>JAJEBJ010000391.1 GCA_022822575.1 Alphaproteobacteria bacterium
CCTCGCCTTGTCGACGGCGGGCTGTATCTCGGCGTTGAAGCGTTCGAGCCAATCCGCCGTTACGAAATCCCTCACGATTGCGACGCCGTCTGCGTCAACGGCCTCGATGATGTCCTCGACACCGGCATCGCCCGGCAGAAATCTGACTTCCGCAACCATTGACCTCTTCCTGCCGACTGGTCCCATCTGAATGCTAGTGCATTGGAAATTTCTTCGCCAACCGGACGGGGCGCCTGGCATGACGGGGGCAGAACGCGGCTGGCCGGTGAGAGGGACCGAAACGCTCGTCAACCCGAGTTTCCAGGACGCGTCAGCTCAACGACGACGTGACATCGCCGGGGTCGGGCGGCCTGCTACATCTCGGTCACCGGCAGGCGCGGTGTGGCTGCGGGCAGCGGGCGAATTCCGGCATCAAGGTAGTCCCAGCCCGCCAGGGCGATCATGGCGCCATTGTCCGTCGACCACTTCAGCGGCGGCAGACAGAGTTCGACTCCGGCATCGGCCGCGAGTTCGCCCATGCTGTGGCGCAGCTGCGGGCTTGCGGCAACACCCCCGACGACCACGAGGGAACGGCCTTGAACGGTGTCGAGGGCGCGCCGGCACTTGGTGACGAGAACGTCGATGACGACATCGACAAAGGACGCGGCAAGATCCGCGTGATCGGTGTTCGGTGAACGTTCAAGCGTGCGGGCAACGGCCGATTTCAGCCCCGAGAAAGAGAACTCCAGGCCCTCGCGGATCATCGGCCGCGGCAGGTCGATCACGGGCCGGCCCTGCTTCGCCAGGCGGTCGATGAGCGGCCCCCCCGGAAATCCCATACCCATGAGGCGGGCGACCTTGTCGTAGGCTTCACCGACGGAATCGTCGCGCGTCGCCCCGAGAACACGGACGTTCCGGCGGTCCGCCATGTGGGCGAGAAAGGTGTGTCCCCCCGAGACGAGGAGAATGGTCGCCGGAAACGTCACCCTGGCCTCCTCGAGATCGGCACTGCGCAGGTGGCCCCGGAGGTGGTTGACCCCGATCACCGGGACATCCCAGGCGATGGAGAGTGCCGCTGCCGCGTTGAGCCCTACGAGGAGAGAACCGATCAGGCCCGGCCCGCGTGTCACCGCGATGGCGGCAAGCCGGTCGGGCGAAGCCCCTGCGTCCTGCATCACCTGATCGATGGCCGGAATGATGGCCCGCACATGGGCGCGCGACGCCAGTTCCGGCCACACACCGCCCCAGCGGGCGTGGATGGCATCCTGGCTCGCCACTCCGGACGCCAGCACGTGACCTCCCCTGTCGACGACGGCAACAGCCGTGTCGTCGCAGGAGGACTCGATCCCCAGGACGAGGTCCCGGCTCACCCCAGGATCTCCATGATCCTGGACCGGCTGACGACGCCTTCGCGCTCGATGACGGGCGGTTCGACGGCACAGTTGACGAGAGAGGAAGGCACGCCCTCGCGTCGCCCTCCGTCAACCGCCATGGCCGGCTCGCGTGCGAGCTGAAGAAGGATTTCCTCAACCTTCTGCATCGTCGGCAGGCCATGAAGATTGGCGCTGGTGACAAGCAGCGGACCAGTGGCATGGAGGAGGTCCAGCATGAACGGATCCGCAGGAATGCGAACCGCCACTTCGTGGCGTCCGTCCAGCCATGAACAGGGACCCTCGTGGCCGAATCCCAGGACCACCGTCAGCGGTCCCGGCATCAGGTCCGATTCAAGCAGGCGGCGGGCTCCCTCGCCGACTCTGACGCCCAACGGAGCGAGGCGGGCCGGTGAATCCACCATGACCGGGAGATTTCTCTGCCGGGGGCGCTGCTTGAGAACGAACAGGCGATCGATGGCGTCGTCGTGTTCGGGGCTGACGGCGAGACCGTAGACCGTATCCGTCGGCAGGAGGACCACGCCACCTGCCCCGAGGACGTGATGCGCCTTCCCGACGGTGTCGGGCGAGCACGCCGCAAGGATGTCAACCACGATCGTCACCCCCGGTCGCAAGGGAGGCCGCCGTCAGCGGCTCGAGAGGTTCCCGCGTGGAGTGTCCGTCGGCGAAGGCCTCGTCCGCACAGCGTACCAGGGTGGCGGCGCTGGCCCCGGCAGCACCGATCCTGCAGCCCGGAAAGAGTGTCGTCACGTCAGGCGTGACGACGCCGGCCAGAATGATGTCGGGCTGTCGGGCACGGCATTGCCGGGCCAGTGTGGCGAGATCATCGACCATGAGCGGCCCCTCCCCTTCCCTGAAGAACCCCTGGCCTGCGGTTGTCGGTCTGATGCAGACCACCGTGGAGCAGGCCCCTGTCTCGGCCGTGACGAGATCGAAGTAGTCGAGTGGAACGAGGGGGACCCCCAGGCCCCAGGCCAGCGCGTTGGCGAAGGTCACGCCACCTCGTGTCGCGGTGAGGCCACCAGGGCCGAGATCGACGGCGACGGCATCAACATCGCATTTTCGCAGACCGGTCCCGGCAAGGCCTCGGCGCACGGCGTCACCGAGGTACACGGGCCCGTCCACCCTTCCGCCTGCGGGGCTCTCCTCGAAGAGGACCCGGCCGGACTCTCCGAACGCCACCATGATCGATGGCGCCGCCGTCTCGATGCAGAGGATCGTGGTCACGGGGCGAGCGCGCCGGGTAGCGGCCAGGACCCGCCGCGTCGTCTGATGGTGCAACGACGAGAGGTGTCGCCCGATCGACCGAATTCGAGAACGAGTCCGAGGTGCTCGGGGTGGGCGTCGGCAACCCTGTCACCCCATTCCACCATGGTGACGGCGTCGTGGGCGAAGTCCCCGGCACCGAGGTCCAGGTATTCCTCCACTCCCGACAGGCGATAGGCATCCAGATGCAACACCGGCAGGCGCGGCGTTTCGTAGACATGCATCAGCGTGTAGGTCGGACTCGTCACCTGGTCGGTCGATCCAAGGGCTGCCACGAACGCGCTTACGAAGCGGGTCTTGCCGACACCGATGGGGCCTTCGAGCAGCACGACATCACCTGCTCCCAGGATGTCGCCAAGATCTGCTGCCAGGGCTTCGAGCGCGGCAATGTCGGCAAGTTCACGGATGTCGGCGGCGGACATGATGGCGTTCAGGGAAACTCCGGAAGAACGGGTGAACTGGCGGGCCCGGCCGCGTCGCCGAAAGCAACATAAAGAACCCCGCAATTTCAATGGCCTAAGACAGCACCGAGCGGGGCAGATGTACCACCCATGTGCCCCGTCTGACAAGAGCCGGTGATCGTGCCGGGACAGAGCTGTCGTCAAGCCGCGTTTGCATTCGAAACACCGGGGCGGCTCTGTGAACAAGGACCGTCGAAGTGTGCCATAGTGACCGAACTGAATCGGCCTGGCTTTCCAACAGGTCTCGAATGGGACCGTGCTGCTGAAGCGCGACGCATACTGGGAAAACTCCGGATGACAGAACCACGTTCCAGGAAACCGCAAGATGTAGCCGTGATCAGCGAGGCCGCCAAGGTGCTTGCGGATCAAGCGGCAGCAACGTCCGGTCGCGACATGAGCAGGCCTGTGTCTGAAATCCGCGAGTCGTCACGTGCGGCTTGCGCATCTGCTTGCAATGCCGCGGTCAAGGCAACCGGGGTGACCTTGTCCGAGCGGGTGATATCGGATGTCACGTGCATGGTGATTGACCCGCCCGAGCCGCGCTCGGATCGCCAGATCGTATATCTGTTCGGCGGTGGATTCACGCTGGGCAGTCCGTTTGAGGATTTGCCGATTTCGGCAAGCTTGTCTGCGAAGACGGGGGCACGGGTGATCGCTCCCGAGTATCCTCTGGCTCCGGAGTATCCGTACCCGGCCGCCCTTGACGCTTGCACCAACGTCATCGCATCGATCCTCTCGGATGCGCCCGGTGCCTGCCTTTGCGGCGAATCCGCCGGTGGCAATCTGGCCCTCGCCGCCGTTCATCGGCTACGGGCGGAAAATCACCCTCAACCCCGGGCGCTGGCGCTTCTTTCTCCAGCGGTGGACATGGTTGATTCCGGGGATAGCGGTCTTGCAAACCGGGATCCATTTGCACGGGCCGCTGATTCCGAGTTCTTTCGATCCTGTTTCATTCCTGACGACGCTGACCTGGCTGACCCGGGACTCTCGCCGATCTACGGACCCTTCGATGCTGGTTTTCCGCCAGTCATGCTGACAACGGGCACGCGCGATATCATGTTGAGCGGATGCGTGCGGTTGGATCGCGTGCTGCGGCAGTCCGGTGTCGAGTCCACGTTGCGGGTATGGGAAGGAATGTGGCACGTGTTCGAATACTACCCGGGCATTCCGGAAGCCGAAGCGTCCCTGACCGAGATCGCTGACTTCCTGGATCGACAGTTCGATTAGGGAGTTATGTACGGTTTAGCCAACCTCCAAAATCTGCATTGTGACTGCCCTTGCAGTTAGGACCCTAGACCCGAACGCCTGTACCTAGACGGGCAGTCTCATCCTGTCAAGCCGTCTTGATCGCCAAGAAGATAAACATCAGGAGGATAATGACTGCAATCACAATGGGAGTGTAGATGATTGCTTTGATCGTTTCCCTGATCAAATAGAGCAACTTCGAGCCTCCCCCTTTCCGTCTTCAGCCAATACGGGACATTCTCCATTTCAGGGTTGAATGTCTGTTGATCCATTCAAAATGCTCAACGACATCGAAGATATCCAAAATCGGGGATTGCGGTCCAGTTACTTGCAAGGAATTGCAAAAAATGCGGAACCACAATCAACTGATCCATGAACAACCTATGCTGCATTGATCCACGCTGGCCGATCCGCCCCCAGCAAAGGCGTCGGACGTGACCAATGGGGCTGCGTCTCGGACATTTTCAACACAGGGCCAAGATGGCGCAGGTTTCCATACCCCGTTTCCGTCTCAATTCGCAATGAATCGAGCTCTGCTCCGGATACGGCGTCGACGATATTCGCATCGGATTTGATGAAGTCGGTCCTGCCCTGGCGATCCAGGAACATGCCGGACTGACAAAGCGAGACGTTCACGTGATAGCTGCCCCCTTCTTGCGCCCTCCGCGCCAATGCCAGCAAGACGCCGTAGGCGCCAAGATACCCGGTCATGTAGTCACACGCTGTCACATACATGATTCGAGGTCGATCCGGGCTGTAGTCCATGCAAATGCCGGTAACACATTGAGCAATCTGCTCCCACCCGGCGCGATGACTCAGCGGACCGTCTGCCCCGAAACAACTGATGGAGACATAGATGATACCGGGCCTGAGCTCCGCCAATTCCTCCGGTCCAAACCCGCGACGGGCGAGCGTGCCGGTGCGGTAGCCTTCGGAAAACACATCTGCGCCAAGAACCAACTTCCTGAGTTGAGCCGCCTCTTCCGCGCGCTCCAGATCAAGATAGCAGCTTCGCTTTCCGTGGCAGGTATCCATCACACATTCCGTGATTTGAGGCAGGTGATCTGCCGTGACCATGAGCACATCGGCACCGTGCTCCGCGAGTGTTCGTGCCGCAGTAGGGCCAGCGAGAATGCGCGTGAGATCGAGCACGCGAATGCCACTGAGAGGTCGCGTTCCATCAGGGAAGGGTTCCGGTGCGCTGTCCCCGATTTTCCCGATTTCGACGATGGGCTTGTCAGCAAGAAATTGCCCGTGCGGGTGCTCAAGCCATTCCTCGCAACTTCGGACCAAGGCGCCGCATCCACGCGCCTCGGCGATAGCTTCTTCGAGATCGAGTGCATCCCATTGCGCGACGGCATTTTCGACCGCCTCCGGGGTGGGTTCGCAACCAAGCACGCCCAGCACTCGTTCCTTCAGGTTTGGCAATGTAAAATGTGGCAAGAACCATCGTCCGTCCCTGGTCAGCCAAGGCTCCGTGATCCTGAGTGCTTCCGCCAGTTGCGCGTTGGCCGGACGCTCGTACTCGCCATTCGCGCCTTGCCTTTGCAGATAACTTACACTGCACATGGTTGCCGCTGCGGATCGGACGTCAACCGAAACATGCTGAGATTGGCCGGTCTTGAGGCACCATATGTCCGATACCGCGACCCCAACGCCGGCGTGTACAGCCGCTGCGGTTTCGCCAATCCTGAAGGGTGCGGAGAACACAGGATCGGAACCGTTGATTTCGACCTGGGTGCCTGACGGGAGCCCCTGGCCCCGAATATCCAGAACTTCTTCAAAAGCCGTCGCCATGTGGCCTGTTCCTGTCTGTACGTGCTCGCCTGCAACCAAAACTATGTTGATCGTCCAGAAAGAAAGCAAGGCCGATACACAAGCATCTCAATGGTTGTAGGGTTCCTGGACAAGGTGCTGATGAGACCCGCTCGACGGGTCCAGGTGATGCTGTGATTCGTCGGCGTCCTGCGCGATCTCATCGCAGGTCCGGGGATCGTCCAGGTTGCCGAAACCGCCGGGGGCCTCGCGCAGCACTTCCGGCGCTTGCTTGCGATCCTCATCGCTGTCCATATCGGCCTGGATCCCGGAACCGCCGCAGGACCAGAAGCCCTGGTGACGTTGCTTGTCCGGCTCGCGCCAGTGACGCTCGAACTTCCCCTCAGGCAACGACGCCTCAGTCTTGATGAGACGGTCGGCCTCTCTCCTGTTCCTGGTGCGGCGTGACTTTCTGATCTCCGTCCTGCCCCAAGTTGGTTGGCACAGCGATGCGAAGGCAGAACATCCATGTTCTGTTCCGCTCCCACAGGCAAGTCTCTTTGCCCGCGTCCCTTGTGCTCCATTCTGTACCGCCTGCTCGGCGCACATGGTGGGTCAGGACGTTGAAATTGCCTGTAGTTCCCGGACATCAACGGGATGTGGAGAAGATGGTGGGCCCGGCAGGACTCGAACCTGCAACCAGACCGTTATGAGCGGCCGGCTCTGACCAGTTGAGCTACAGGCCCCTCAGTCCGTTCTGGCGTAGCTCCTGAGCTTGCGGCTGCGGCTTGGATGCTTGAGCTTCCTCAAGGCCTTGGCCTCGATCTGCCGTATGCGCTCGCGGGTTACCGAGAACTGCTTGCCGACTTCCTCGAGGGTATGGTCGGTTTCCATGCCAATGCCAAAGCGCATGCGCAGCACCCGCTCCTCGCGCGGCGTCAGGGTCGAGAGGACTTCCGCACAGGAAATGCGCAGGCTGGCGGCGATGGCCGCATCGATCGGCAGAACGGCATTCTTGTCCTCGATGAAATCGCCGATGTGACTGTCCTCGTCGTCTCCGACCGGATTCTCCAGACTGATGGGTTCGCGGGCGATCTTCAGCACCTTGCGCACCTTTTCCA
>JAJEBJ010000057.1 GCA_022822575.1 Alphaproteobacteria bacterium
CTCATGGGACACGATCCGATCTGGCTGTCCGTCCTCATCGCCATCAACCTGCAGACGAGCTTCCTCACGCCGCCCTTCGGCTTTTCCCTCTTCTACCTGCGCGGCGCGGCGCCGCCGGAAGTCACCACAGGCGCAATCTACAGCGGCGTCCTCCCGTTCATCGGCCTGCAGGCCCTTGGCGTCGCCGCGGTCTGGTTCGTGCCATCCCTGGCGACCGCGCTTCCCGAATGGCTCTTCTGATGGACCCCGTGGCGGCCGCGCTTCTTGGTGCCGACAGGGCCTTCCTCGAGACCATGCTGGCGCGTTTCGAAGAGAATCCCGCAAGCGTGAACGAGCGCTGGCAGGCTTTCTTCAGGTCGATGTCTGCGTCCCGCGAGGCGGAGCCCGTCACTCCGTCTCCGGTCTCCCTGGAGGTGGAGATCGGACACATCGCCTGTCCCGAGCGCCGGGCGTGGGCGAGAACGACATTCGAACGCCTGGCTGCAGAAGCGACCGCAGACGAAGATCTCGATCGCATCACCTCCTGCCTCGTGCGGGCCGCGACGTTCGAGCGATTCCTCGAACGCCGATTCACGACGGCGAAGACCTTCGGTCTGGGAGGCGCGGAGACCCTCGTCGTCCTGCTCGAGGAACTGCTCGTCCGTGCGGCAGGCAGCGGCATCGGCGAGATTGTCGTCGGCGGCATGCACCGCGGTCGTCTCAACACGCTCTATTCCGTGTTCGGCAAGGCCGCTGCCGCCATCTTCCGCGACATGCTGGGGCAGGGCGAGGGCGGCGACGCCGTCCCCTTCCACCGGGGATTCGAGGGTGTGAGGACGCTGCGGAACCTTGACGTGACGATTCGCGTGCTGCCGCACCCCTCCCATCTCATGGCCGTGGCGCCGGTGGCCGCCGGCTACACCCGCGCCAGGCAGGACGACCTTGGGCAAGACCGCCACTCTCCCCTGTGTCTGCTGCTTCACACCGACGCCGCCGTGGCCGGACAGGGCGTCACAGCCGAACTCCTCCAGCTTGGCGCACTGCCGTTCTATTGTCTCGGAGGCACCGTCCACGTCGTCGTCAACAACCGCATCGGCTTCACCACCGATCCCGCGGAGGGTCGATCATCGCGCCATCCGACCGATATCGCCAGGGTCGTCGAGGCGCCGGTCATCCGGGTCGACGGTGATGATTCAGAGGCCGTGCTCAAGGCAGCACGCTGGGCCATGGCCTGGCGCAATCACACCGCTGGCGATGTCTTCGTCGACCTCGTCTGCTACCGCCGCCGCGGACACAACGAGACCGACGAGCCCAGGATTACCCATCCCCTGCTCTACCGCGCCATCGACCGCAAGGTTCCGGTCAGCCAGCGATGGACGGCATCGCGGCGGGCGCTGGCAGCGCCCCTCGAGACCAGGACCTGGGAAGAACTCGATGCCGATCACAAGGCGGCCGTCGAGGCGGAGGACGAGGCGCGGCCTGCGCCCGGTCTCGAGCCCCTGCCGGACGTCGACACGGGCCTCGCAAAGGAGCACCTCGATGCCCTCGCCATGGCCATCACGACGCTGCCCGACTCCTTCGCCGTAGACCGCCGTGTCAAGAGGACAGTCGACGCCAGACGTGCCGCCGTCCTTGACGCAGGCACTCTCGACTGGGGAGGAGCAGAGGCCCTGGCGCTGGCCAGCGCGCTCGCCGGCGGCACATCGGTTCGGTTTTCCGGCCAGGACAGCGCGCGGGGCACCTTTTCCCACCGTCACGCCCGCATCGTCGATCAGGAGACGGGCCGGTCCGTGACTCCCCTGGCGAACGCCGCCGCCGGTGCCGCCTCGCTTGCCGTCGCCAACACGCCGCTTTCGGAATACGCGGTTCTGGCCTTCGAGTACGGTTACAGTCTGGCTGCAGCCGATCACCTGGTGATCTGGGAGGCGCAGTTCGGTGATTTCATCAATGTCGCCCAGGTGGTTCTCGACCTCTTCATCGCCGCCGGGGAAGAGCGATGGGGCCTCCGTTCGGGACTCGTTCTCCTGCTCCCCCACGGACTCGAGGGGCAGGGTCCCGATCATTCGTCCGCGAGGCCCGAGCGCCTGCTGCAGCTCTGCGCCGGCCACAACCTGACCGTGGCCAATCCGACGACCGCGGCGAACTTTTTTCACCTGATGAGACGCCATCATCTCACGCGCCATCGGAGGCCGCTCATCGTGCTGACTCCGAAATCCCTGCTGCGTTCCCGGCAGAGCGCCTCCGAACTTTCTGATTTCCTGCCGGGCACGCGGTTTCGCGAGGTGATGGCCGACCGCTCATGCGGCGGGCCTCGGCATGGCATCCTCTGCGGCGGCAAGATCGCTTTCGAGATCGAAGCGGCCCGGGATGGCGAGGAGGTCGCGCTCGTCAGGCTCGAGCAACTCTACCCGTTTCCCGCTGCCGCCCTGCGGACCGCCATCGAGGGCATCGACCATCTCGTCTGGTGCCAGGAGGAACCGGCAAACCAGGGAGCGTGGCCCTGGATCCAGGATCGTCTTCGGGAGGTCGCCGGTGCCGGCGTCAGCATCGGATATGCGGGCCGGCCGCCCCTGGCCGCCGCGTCGGGAGGCACGTCCCGTGACCACCTCGCGACAAACGCCGCCATCGTCGCACGGGCATTTCGGCGAAAGCAATGAGCGCAACGCCCGAAGTCCGCATCATCGCCATCGGCAGGACACCGCCGGATCTCGCCGAATTCCTTGCCGCCAGCGAAGCGCCGCTTCCCGTCCGTCTTGACCTGCCGGACGACCTTCCCCGTCGCCTCGACGAGGCGCGCACCGTCATCGCCGACGCTCTTGCTGCCGATCTTCCCGTCTACGGGCTCAACACGGGCCTCGGCGCAAGGCTGGACGAGAAAATTGCCGGCGATGCCGTCACCGCCTTCCAGCACCAGATTCTCGCCGGCAGGGCGACGGGTGTCGGTCCCGCCCTGGCGCCCGGGCTATCGCGCTCGGCCCTTCTTGCCAGAATCATGTCCGCGGCACTAGGTCGAAGCGGCATCTCGTCGGCGCTCCTGCGCCACCTCTGCCATGTCTTCGAGGCCGGACTGTCACCGGTGGTTCCCGAAATCGGTTCGATCGGCTCGAGCGATCTCGTGTCCAACGCCCACATGGGTCTCGCGCTCACCGGGCACGGGCACCTGTGGCGCGAGGGCGAGAGCGTCGAAGCCGGCGAGGCCCTGGCATCTTGCGGACTTGCCGTCCCTCCGCTCGAACCCAAGGATGCGATGGTTCTCGTCAACCACTCGTCTTTCACCGCGGCGCGTGCCGCTCACGCCCTGAGGCAGGGCATGACAAGCGCGGCCGCTTCGCGCAGCGCCATCGTGCTGTCGTGCGAGGCCTATCGCGCCAACCGGAGCATCTTCGATGACTCCATCAACCATCTCAGGCGCGCGCCCGGCCAGAGCGAGGCGGCGCGCTGGTTCCGCGAGGCTCTCGCCGATTCCACCTCGATTCCCCGCCGCATGCAGGACGCGCTTTCCTTCCGGGTCGTCGCCACGGTCACCGGAGCCCTCGAGCATGCGCTGGGCCACGCCGTGGATGTGCTCGAGGGCGAACTCGCCGGCATTCCGGACAGTCCCGTGGTGTCGGGCGCGGGCGAGATGCTCTCCACACCCAACTTCCACACTCCGGCCCTGAGCCTCGCCCTGGAGAACCTCTCCCTTGCCGTTGCCATGGCGGCCTCCGGAAGTGTCCAGCGCATGCAGCGGATGATGGATCCGGAATTCTCGGGCCTGCCGCTCTTCCTTTCGCCCCGGGGCGGCGCATCGGCGGGCATGGTCGCCCTGCAAAAGACCGCCGCCGCGCTGCTCGGCCAGATCCGCCACGACAGCCGGCCCGTCGACAGCGATCCCGTTGCTGTCTCGCTCGATGTCGAGGACCAGGCATGCATGACGCCGCATGCCGCTGCCAAGCTCGCACGGCAACTCGGGTCTTTCCGCCTGCTCATCGGCATGGAGGGCCTCGTGGCGACGCAGGCCCTCGATCTCGGGTCGCCGCGGCACACCGGAGCGCATGCCTCGGCCCTCTACCGCGCCATTCGCGATCGCTGCCCCCGTCTTGATGCCGATCGCCCGCTCGGAGAGGACGTCGAGACCGCTGCTCAAATCATGGAAACCCGGTGCGCCGCCGGATTCGTGTGTCAATAGGGCAGAGTTCTCCCGACACCCTGCTCACGGGCCTTCTCGAGCAGCATGGTCGCGAAGGCAATGTCGAGGATGGCCTGTCCGCGGTGCCAGAAGAGGATCGTCTCGTCGTCACTCTCGCGACCCGTTTTCGTGCCGACGACAATCTCGCCGAGTTCGGCGTGAAGAGTCCGGTCGGTCAGCTTTCCGCTGTCGACCTGATGGCGCAGAGCACCATAGGGGCCGGCGTGGGCATGGGACCACGTGTCGACGACTGTCTTGTCGATGACGTCGAGAAAGTTGTCCTCCAGGG
>JAJEBJ010000093.1 GCA_022822575.1 Alphaproteobacteria bacterium
GCGTGTCCATTCGCTTCGGCCACACACCATGATCGGCCATTGGGAACTCTACATGAGCGTCCTCCACAACGATGGAAACGAACTCCCGATGTGGTTTCAGGAAGTGATCGCCTCCTGGGTGAGCATTCTCAACCGTTGCGACTATTCCCTCACCAACCACTTCGCCAACGCGCGCCACCTCATCGCGGATGACGAGCGTGCCGACGCCATCCTGGTTGCGCTCAAGGCAGGACGTCCGGAGACGGCCTTCGAGACGGCTCAACTTGCCATGCTCCGCTATGCCGAGAAGCTGACCCTTGAACCCGGCGCGATGGTCGAACAGGACCTTGCTGCCATGCGGGACTGCGGCGTTGACGACGGCGCAATTCTTGAAGTCAACCAGATCTGCGGCTACTTCAACTACGTCAACCGCCTGCTCAACGGGCTTGGCGTGACCCTCAAGGGTGACGTGGTGGGATTCTATACCTCAGCCGGTGAGACGACTGGAGCGAGCTGACATGGGTTACGCCGCACACAAGGAGATCGACACCTCGGCCATACCGATCATCGATATCGGTCCGTTGTGCGACGGTTCCGCCGAGTTCGATGTGGCGAGAGAGATCCACGAGGCAAGCCGGGATGTCGGGTTTCTCTACATCCGCAATCACGGGATCGATCCGGAGCTGATTGCCACGGCGCATCGCGAGGGTCTGGCGTTCTTTCGGCAGGACGACGAGATCAAGCGGGAAGTTTCCATCAACAGGGATCACCGGGGCTACCTCAGACCCGGCGCCTCGAAAATGGATGATGACGCCATTCCGGATCTCAAGGAGAGCTTCGTGTGGGGCCATGATTTCCCCCCATCAAAGAAGATGCGGCCCTTGGAGGGTGTCAACCAGTGGCCCATGTCGATGCCGGGCCTGCGCCCGGTCCTGGAGCGTTATCTCGCCGCCGCGAGCGACGTGGCCCGGCATGTCCTGCGCGGTTGCGCCCTGGGACTTGGCCTCACGCCCGACACCTTTCTTCAGCGGACTTCCAGGCCGCTCAGCAGGGCTTCACTGACCTACTATCCACCCCAACCGGAGACACTGGGCCCCGAAGTCTTCGGCGTGTCGCCGCACACGGATTTCGGAGTTCTGACCGTGCTTTGCCAGGACGAGGTCGGAGGCCTCCAGGTTGAGGACTACGAAGGCGATTGGATCGCGGCGCCTCCCGTTCCGGGCACACTTGTCGTCAACGTGGGTGACCTGCTGGCAAGGTGGAGCAACGGCAAGCTTCGTTCGACGCCGCACCGGGTGATCAACCGGTCGGGGCGCGAGAGACTGTCGATCGTTCTGGCTTTCGACCCTGATTTCGACACCCTGATCGATCCGTCCGTATCGTGCGCGGACCGCGAGGTTCCGGGTCACGATCCGATTGCCTGCGGCGACTATCTGGTATGGCGGATGGCCAGGGCATTCTCTTATGACGATGGGCCTTCCTGAGCGATTTTCTCGACGACAACCTGCGGGATGGTGCGCGCAGCCTGTTCCTTGACTGCGTCGGCATGGCGAGGAGCGACGATGTGCTTCTCGTGGGAAAAGATCACCGGCGCGCCTTCTTCGATTCCAGCGCCTGCCGGGTTCTCGCCACGGCGACACGCGAATCGGGCGGCCGACCGCAAATGGTGATCACGTTCGAAACAGAGGGGCTCGAGGATGTTCCGGACGAGGTTGCTCGAGCCATGACCCGAGTGGACCACACGATCTTCGTTTCCCGGCTCAGCGAGATTGACGGGCCTGGCACCAGGACGACGTGTTACCTCCACGACACCGGGCACTTGCGCAGAGCCTTTGCCCGCGTGCCATGAGGGCGTCTTCCGGGAGGGCGCGCGAACCCGCAACCCCGGCCGCTACTCCCGCCCGTCATCCAGCCTTGCCGGCGGGGTCCAGTATCGAAACTGGGGCGTCCAGTCGTCTTCGTCGATGCCGGCGAGTGCCAGAAGATTCCACAGGGAGCAGTAAAGGTCGCCGGGGCCAAAAATGACGCTGTTCCTGCGCAGCACCCGGTCCCCTGAACGCTCGTAGAGCACCGCCCCCGGCATGTTGTCTCCACCTTCCATCACGGTCTGCTCGCGGATGTAGGATCCGCCCCCGTGAGAAGCGAGACGGAACCGCCAGTTCCTGGAGTTGGCGAAATCGCGCTGGAGGCGGGGCGGATCCCGCGACAGCAGCACCACGGACATGACGGATTCCAGGTGTGCCAGAACACCGTTGAAACCGTCCGCCCACAGGGTGCAGAACCGGCATCCCTGACCCATGTTGTGGATGGCAAGCAGGTGCTGTCTGTCTGCGAAGAGATCGAGCAGCGTGACATCGCCACCAAGGCTCGCGAAGCGGTAGTCCGGCACCGGCTTCGGCTCTGCCGCCTTGCGCAACCTGTTCAGCTTCGCGGTGAGATCGAAGATCTCCCGTTCGAGCTCGGCAATTTCCTGCTGCGACATGATGATCTCCATGCGTTCTTGAGACAGGTGGCATGATCAGGAGAGGCGACATGGCCCCCGATCATGGTGATCCAGATCGGCATGGTCTGTCCACGGAGCTCTTCCCCTCCCCGGGGCAGCGTGGAGCAACCTGCAGAGTGCTAAGGGACAGCCCTTCGCCTCGTCACTCCATGTCGACCGGAGCTGGTCCGTCTCCGGTCAAGCCCGACCTGGTTTTCCGTGTATTGTCTTCGCAATCGCTTTTGAAGTCTCCGGTAGCGTGATATGGTTGAACCATATCTGCGAGCCGGCAGGACGGTGATGAAGACAACTCTCAATCTGAATGATCAGGTTCTGCGCCAAGCCAAGGGCCGCGCAGCCCGCGACGGGATCACGCTGACGAGATTCGTCGAAGACGCCCTGCGGGAGCGGCTCGCGTCGGTGAATGAACGCAAGAAGCCGTTCCGCATGCGGCTGAAGTCCATCAAGGGGACCCGGCCTCCCAATGTCGATATCAGCGACCGGGACGCACTGTATGATGTGATCGACCGGACGTGATAGCGGTTGACACAAACATCCTGATCTACGCACATCGGATCGAGAGCGCGTGCCACGAGGCGGCAGCGGCGCGACTCGTAGCCCTTGGTGAAGGGGTGGAGCGATGGGCGCTCCCAGTGTTCTGCATCACTGAATTCATGCGCGTGGTGACGCACAGACGTGTGTTCAATCCACCTTCGACCGTCGCGCAGGCTGCCAACTTCATTGAAACTGTTGTTGCCTCGCCGAGTTGCGAGGTTGTTAGGCCCGGTATGGAGTTCATGACGTGGCTGCTCGCAATTGCCCGTGAAACGGACTCGCATGGCAATCTGATGTTCGACGCACAGATCGTGGCCGTATGCCGTGAACACGGCATCGACAGGATCATGACGAATGACAGAGACTTCGAACGGTTCGGCGCGATACATGTTCAGCGATTGTGACAGCAGTGCGCATGCACTTGTTGGACGGAAGGCGGCAGAGTGGGCAACGCTCGCCGAGTGGGTGGAATTGCTGGCCGCGGTCGACCAGTTCCCGCACGGTCCGGAAACTCGCTCGGATAGTGACTGGATATGGCGGCGCTGTGTTGATCAGTGAATATCAGCATGTCGGATTTTCCTGGTTCGTGATGACCGGCTCATGACGATTCATCGGGACATTCGGTTGCCATGACAGAGGCCTTTCCTCTCATCGAGGCGGCGGGCCCGCCTTTCGAGCGCGGGGTGGCGATCGGGCGCCAGAGCGGTGACAGAATCGCCCGGAGCATCGAGATGTACAGCCGCCTGCTGGATCGGCGCTCCCTTGCATGGTCCGATGTCCGTCTCCTGGCCGGTCGCTATCTGCCACGTCTCGTTTCCTTCAATGCGGCTGTCGTCGAAGAGATTCGTGGCATCGCCGCGGGATCCGAGCGGCCGGTCGAGGATATCGTCGCTCTCAATGCGCGAACGGAACTGCTCTATGACAGGAACGGTGACACCGGGCTCCATGCCGATGGCTGCACGGGGGCCATTGCATTGCCGGAGGCGACAGCCGACGGTCACCTCATCCATGGCCAGAACTGGGACTGGTTCGATGCCTGCAAGGATACTGCGGTTGTCATGCGCCTCGAGCAGGAGGACGGCCTGCGCCTGCTGATCTTCGTCGAGGCGGGAATCGTCGCCCGCGCCGGCATGAACAGCCATGGCATCGCCGTCACTGGCAACTTTCTCGACTGCCCCGAACCCCCGGCTCAAGACGCGGTGCCGATACCGTTCATCCGCCGCCGGATCCTGGAATCTGCGGGTCTCGCGGAAGCTGTTGGCAGCGTTCTCAACGCCAGGCGTTCCTTCTCCGTCAACCTGATGATCTCCGATGCGGCCGGTGAAGCCGTCGACCTCGAGACGACGCCTGCAGAGGTCTTCTGGGAGAAGCCGGATCGCGGCATTCTCGTCCACGCCAATCACTTTCGTACCGCCGCCGCCCGGGCACGGGTGGTCGACACTGGTCTTGCCAGTGCACCCAGCTCGATCTATCGCGACAGCCGGGTGGAGAGCCGCCTTGCCCAGTGCATCGGTCACGTGACTCCGACAGACATGGAGGATGCCTTCGCCGATACCTACGGCACGCCTTCCGCCGTCCTGGCTTCTCCGGGAGCCGATAGTGCGGGTGCCGCCGAACCATCATCGACCGTGGCCACGGTAATCATGGACACCACGGCGCGTGTCATGCGAGTGGCCCGGGCCCCTTACGCCGGCAACATCACGTTCAGCGAATATCGCCTCGACGCCTGACGCACCTCGGCTATCCGGCAATGGCCTGCACGGCTACATCCGCACTCAGGATCACGTGTCGCATCCATCAGGCGAGTCGACAGGACGCAGGACGTCGCACCGCAAGAGGCGCGTCTGGCTGTCGTGGAAATCCGAATGGATTGGCCGCTGATCGTAAGGAAGGGTTCCTGTCAGCGGTAGGGGTCGGCGGCGTCGCGCAGTCCGTCGCCGAGGAAGTTGAAAGCGAGAACGACGATGATGACGGGAACGACGGGGAGCATGAGCCAGGGGTAGAGCGCCACGATGTTGATGTTCTGGGCCTCGTTCAGGAGGACGCCCCAGCTCGTGATCGGAGGTCTCAGGCCCAGGCCCAGGAAGGAAAGCGCCGTCTCGCCGAGGATCATGCCGGGAATCGAGAGTGTCGCCGAGGCAATGAGATGGCTGGTGAAGCCGGGAAGCAGGTGACGGAAGATGACCCGTGACGGCTTCGCGCCCATGAGCACGGCAGCTGTGGCGAAGTCCTCTTCCCGCAGAGCCAGCAGTTTCGAACGCACGGCCCGCGCCAGACCGGTCCAGTCGAAGAGGCCGAGAATGATGGTGATGCCGAAGTAGACCAGGACCGGACTCCAGGTGATCGGCAGGGACGCCGACAACGCCATCCACAAGGGAAGTTCCGGAAAGCTGCGAATGATCTCGATCGTGCGCTGGACCAGACCATCGACCCAGCCGCCGTAGTAACCCGAGAGGCCACCCAGAACGATCCCTAAGAGGAAGCTGATGGCTATGCCGATGAGGCCCACCGTGAGCGATATTCGCGCACCCATGAGAATTCTGGACAAGAGGTCGCGTCCCAGCCGGTCGGTCCCCAGAAGGAAGAGTGTGCCGCCCTCGGCCGGACAGACGACGTGGAACCGCATCTCGACCATGCCCCAGAACGTGTATTCATCGCCCAGGCAGAAGAACCGCAGACGTTCGACCCGGGTCCGGTCCGGGGTGTAGACCCGCTGCAGGTTGGACATGTCGAGGTGGTAGTCGTAGCCGTAGACGAAGGGTCCGACGAACCGGCCTTCATGAAACAGCCGCACCATCTGCGGCGGCGCATAGATGTGGTCGGTGTTGCGCGCGTGGAGATTGTAGGGGGCGAGAATCTCCGATATGGCGATGGAAAGGAACGTGGCCAGAAGGATGATGCCGGAGATGACGGCAAGGCGGTGGCGGCGGAACTTCCACCACATCAGCGTCCACTGGTTGGCGAGATAGAAGCGCTCGAGTTCCGGCGTCAGCGTGTCGACGTCATGGGGATCCCAGTGCCCGGTATCGGTCCAGTGGTCGAGATGGCCGGGTGCGTCGCGCATCACCGGCTCCCGCTGCTGCCGAGGCGAATCCGTGGATCGAGCACGGCCAGCAACAGATCCGAGACCAGCACCCCGAGGACGGTGAGCAGCGCCAGGCACATCAGGAACGATCCGGCGAGATACATGTCCTGGGTCTGCAGCGCACGCAGCAGAATCGGCCCGGTTGTGGGGAGCGACAGCACGACCGACACGATCACCGCACCGGAGATGACCTGGGGAAGCAGATTGCCGATATCCGCGATGAAGGGATTGAGGGCCATGCGCAGTGGATAGCGCACGAGCACTCTCGCCGGATGTAGTCCCTTGGCCTTCGCCGTGACGACATACTGCTTGTGGAGTTCGTCAAGCAGATTGGCGCGCAGACGGCGGATCATGCCCGCCGTGCCGGACGTGCCGATCACCACAACCGGAATCCATAAGTGTTCCAGAATCGAGAGGAATTTCCCCCAGGTCCAGGGCTGATCGATGTAGACGGGATCCATGAGCCCGCCGATCGACGTCCCGAACCACACGTTCCCGAGGAACAGCAGCACCAGGGCCAGCAGGAAGTTGGGCGTGGCCAGGCCCAGAAAACCGAGGAAGGTGAGCCCGTGATCTCCCCAGGAGTACTGGTGGGTCGCCGAGTAGACGCCGATGGGGAAGGCGACGACCCAGGTAAAGATGATGGTCGCGCCGGACACGATGATGGTGAGCCAGAGGCTTTCGCCTATGACCGCGGCCACCGGCTTGTTGTATTCGAAGCTGATTCCCATGTCGCCCTGGACAAGGTCGGCGACCCAGATCACGTACTGCTGCCACATGGGCCGGTCGAGACCGAACTCCTGGCGGTAGATGCCGATCTGTTCCATGCAGCCCGATTCACCCTGGGCCTCGCATTCGGCGATCATGGTCGACAGGAAATCGCCGGGTGGCAGCTGGATGATGATGAACGTGATGAGGCTGATGCCGATCAGCGTCGGCACCATGATGATGAGCCGGTGGACGGTGAAGGCAATCATGGCCGGCCGTCGTCGCCATCGACGAAGAAGAACGTATCGGGCTGCCACACACCGAGCTGGGCTCCGGGATCCCAGTTGTAGATGGCTTCCTCCGGCACGTTCCTCATCCGGTTCGAGACGGCAAGGGGCTGGAGGATTCCGGCAACCAGGCCGATGGAATAGACGCCGTCGCAGTAGAGCTCCAGCATCTCTTCCCAGATGGTCCGGCGTTCATCAACGGTCCGGCTCTCGCGCCATGCAAGATAGAGATCCATGAGGCGACGGGGCGCCTCCATGTCGATGGGCTCCCCGGCGGCGCCACTGGTCTCGTGATACTGGCCCCACCGCGGCCACATCAAAAGCTGCTGGGTGGTGGGCGCGAACTCTCCGGGGCTCATGTCCGCCACTGGCACGCCGTTCTCGTTGCCGAACCACATGGCCATCACCGTCTTTCCGGCGAAGATGCGGTTGCGCAGGACCTCGCGCTGCAGGGGCTTGGAGTAGAGCTTGATTCCAGCTGCGGCCCAGGAATCGTGGATCAGTTCGAGAATGTCGGTCTCTTCGGGGTTCTCACCGGCAGTCTCGACGATGACTTCAAGGGGTCTGCCGTCGGGAAGCAGGCGCATACCGTCTTCGACGACAAGCCCCATGTCGTCGAGCAACCGATTGGCCTCCTCTAGATCGAACCGGGCCCAGGCATCGCGAAACTCGGCGCGATAGAGGGGCGATGCGGGAAGAACGGTGTTCTGCCCTTCAAGGCCGAGACCGAAGTAGATGACCTGGTTGATCTCCCGGCGGTTGATGGCCAGCGAAAGGGCGCGCCGGAAGCGGGGATCCCGCAGCACCGTGCGCCACACCGGATCGGCCACGTTGAGATTGGGATAGAGCGCAAGCTGGCTCCCCCTCGCCGTCTGCCACAGCCGTACACGGTAGTCGTTGTGTTCCTCTCCTTCCTTGAGAAAGGTGTAGTCGTTGAAGGCAAGTCCCCGCACCTGAAGGTCGGCTTCCCCTGCCCACGTCTTGAGCGGGATGAGCTTGCTGTCGACGACGGTCATGACGACGCGGTCAATGTAGGGGAGTTGCCGGCCCCGGGCGTCCACCTTGTGATAGAAGGGATTGCGCTCGCCGATGAACCGCTGGGCCGGCGCCTCGTTGGTGATGGTCCATGGCTGCAGGGTGGGAAGGTCGGGGTTGTCAAAGCGATAGAGGTTGTCGAGTGCGTTGTGGAGCGATGCCCAGCCCGGTTTGCCGGCTTCGGCAGCCTGAAGCGCAATCGCTTGCGAATCACCATGATCCACATGGAACTGCTTCATGTAGTGGGCCGGACGGTAGATGAAGAGCGGAGCTGCGCCGGCCAGCGCCGTCAGAAAGTCGGGGTTGGGAGTGGGCCAGGTGTAGCGCACGACCTCGTCGCTGATGACTTCGAAGAGCGGCAGGACACCGCCGGCGCGCATCACCGTGGGCGGGCCCGACGGTGAGAGTTCCGGGTTTCCCGCAACATCCTCCCACCAGTAGCGAAAGTCCTCCGAGGTAAAGGGATGGCCATCCGACCAACGGTGGCCGCGGCGCAACCGGAAGGTGAAGATGCGCCCGTCCTCGACGGTGAAGGAATCGAGGATGTCGGGCACCAGGGAGAGGGACGCGTCATATCCGACCAGCCGGGCGTAACCGAAGACAACAAGGATCCTCGTGTCCTTGGCTCGGCTGATCAGCATGTTCCAGTCACCGCCGTAGTCACCGGTCGCCCGGCCGTCGTCGACGACGAGCGGCTCATCCGGCAGGCGCTCGTGAAGGGGCGGCAGATCGCCGGCAGCGACCAGCTCCGCAAGCCACGCTGCCTCTTCCGCGAAAGCCGGCATGGCAAGAAACGCCACGATGAGCGCCAGGACGGCCCGTCCGATCAAGACAGGACATCCCCCGGAGCGGCCGCCGCCCGCACCCAGTGACCGTCACCGACGCGTACCGTGCCGAGGCCACCGGTCTCCGTGAAGGGCTCCGGCCACTCGCTCGGAACGGAAGCGCGGCCTTCCATGAGCAGCGACAGGTCAAGCCGGCGATGCGGGTCGGGCTCCGGAACGGCGGCCAGCAGGGCCCTGGTGTAGGGATGCACCGGATTGCTGAAGAGTTCCTTGCGGCTTGCCTGTTCGACGAGTCGCCCGGCGCACATGACGGCGATGCGGTCCGCCATGTAGTCGACCACGGCGAGATTGTGCGAAATGAAGATGTAGGTGAGACCCAGCTCCCGCTGCAGGTCCTTCAGCAGGTTGAGAACCTGCGCCTGGATAGAGACGTCGAGAGCCGATACCGGTTCGTCGCAGATCAGCAGTTCCGGTTCGAGGGCAAGGGCCCGGGCGATGCCGATCCTTTGGCGTTGTCCGCCGGAAAAACTGTGCGGATAACGCCGCAGGTGGCGGACATCCAGGCCGACGACACTGATGAGATCCTTGACCCTGCCGGCCCGTTCTTCGGCGCTGCCCACACCGTGAATCAGCAGCGGTTCGACGATGATGTCGAACACCGTCATGCGCGGATTGAGCGATCCGAAGGGGTCCTGGAAGATGAACTGCACCTTTCTGCGATAGGCGAAGAGTTCCGTGTCCTTCAGCGCGGCAACATCCCGTGGCCTGCCGTCGTCCACGAAGGTGATGGTTCCCGCATCGGGTTCCAGGGCCTTGAGTATGAGCTTGCTTGTCGTGGTCTTGCCACACCCCGATTCTCCGACCAGGCCAAGGCACTCGCCACGCCGCACCTCGAAGCTGACATCGTTCACCGCAACATGCCGGGTCCTGGCGCGAGACGGAAACCCGGACTTGCGGGTGCTGAAGGTCTTCGTCAGTCCCTCGACCGAAAGCAGCGTTTCGCCGGTGTTCCCGCGAGTCTGGGTACGGCCCACGGCGGCGATGTTCGCCATCGGTATCTCGCGCAGCGGCACCAGCCGCTCCCCGGGGCCCAGACCGAAGCGCGGCACGGCCGCCAGCAGACCCTTGAGATAGGGATGGCGGGCCCGACGGAAAATGTCATCGAGGGAGCCCCGTTCCATGATCCTACCGTGGTACATGACCACGATGTCCTCGGCGACGTTGGCGACGACACCCAGATCGTGGGTGATCATCAGCACCGCCATCGAGAGTTCGTCCTTGAGGTCGTTCACCAGCTTGAGGATCTGCGACTGGATGGTGACATCGAGCGCGGTGGTCGGTTCATCGGCAATCAGCAATGCCGGGCGGCAGACCAGCGCCATGGCGATCATGGCGCGCTGGCGCAGGCCGCCGGACAGTTCGAAGGGGTAGTTGTTGAAGGCGGCGCGCGCATCCGGAAAACCGGCGAGGCGCAGCATGTCGATGGTCAGTTCACGCCCCTCTGCCCTCGTGCAGCGGCGGTGAAGATGGAGCGCCTCGCTGACCTGGTCACCCACCGTGTGCAACGGCGACAGGGAGGTCATCGGCTCCTGGAAGATCACCGATATGCGTCCGCCGCGAATGGCCCTCATCGCCCGGCCGTTCTCCTCGAGAGAGATGATGTCGACCGGCGCTTCGCCACCTTTAAGGGGATCGTGAAACAGGATGCGGCCCGACGTGATCTCGGCTGCCTGCGGCAGAATGCGCATGATCGCCTGGGAAATCACTGTCTTGCCGGAGCCCGATTCACCGACCAGCGCCAGGGTGCGCGCCGGCCACATCGTCAGCGACGCTCCCTTGACAGCCTCGACGGTGCCGTCTCCGACCCGGAAGCGGATGTGGAGATCCTCGACCTCGATGAGGGGGGTCACGACAGGACCTCCTCCCCGTCTTCCGACGTCTGGACGAATCCCATGGCCGCGAGGTTGGCGAGAGTGACCGGATTGAGTGTCAATCCGCGCTCCCGGGCGACCCGGGCGGCCTCGCCGACGACATCATCGAATCCCTCAAGGGAGGAATCGATCTTGATGGCCTGCGGCCCTTCGCGAAGGGTGAGTTCCATCCAGCCGCCCGGGGATCTTGCAATGATCTTGCGCCGCGGGCGCGTCTGGAAGTAGGCGAGATTGATGGCTGTCAGTCCCTTCCAGGAGACCGTGGCGCCGAGCGGTCCCGTGGCCCTCATCCCGTCCTGTGAAAGTTCATAGGTGGTCAGGTGGCGCAGCATGGTTCTCAGGCCAAAGGCCACGAACAGCGCGCCCACTGCCACCAGGACCCATGCCAGCACGGCCGCCACATCCATGAACACCGGCGGGGCGAGGCACACCACCGCTCCGAACGCCGCGCGCGCGTAGTCGGCCGCGATGCTCCGGGTGTCATAGCGCAGGACGCCGGGGGCCTTCATGGGTCTGCTCGCCCTGCGGCACCGAACACCGTGGCCGCAGAAAGCCAGCGTCCTGCCGGGTGCCGCGCAACGGTATGGACGAACCGGGCGATGAAGGCGTGGCATGCCGCGTCATGAACGAGGTGGTGGGTCATCAATCCGGTGGCCTCCGAAGGGTCGACGACACCGTGACGGCGGTTCTCGAGATGTCGCAGAGACGCCTCCAGGCAGGCCTCGACACCGGCAAAGCGTCTTCCGGCTTTCCAGTTGATGATATCGATGTGAACGTTGTTGACGACGAGACCGTGCCGGCGCGCCGCGCACCGCGGACCGAGTGTCGACAGTCCAAGAAAACCGCACCCGGCAAGGATGGAGAGAACAGCCTCATCGATCCTGTTCCACGGGGGCACCATGACCTCGATCAGAGACGACGGGAAGGATGTGCTAAGCACGTCGCGCGACCGTATCAGGGCTTGCCGGAGACCGGAAGGCAGGGCCCCGCCACAGAGTTCCATTCTGCGCCCCCTGCCCCCGCTGTGGTCGGCATGGGCAACGCCGTGCTGCAGGACATGGATGTCGCCGGCCCCGACGATGAGCGCCGTGACGTCCGGCATCAGCCAGTCCGGCACCACGGCCATGGCGAGAGGAACGCCCAGACCCTGCCGCAGACGAAGAAGCTCTTCGAGTTTCCGGGAGTCGGCGCCGGCATCGTCGTCACGCCACCAGAACGTCGCCGTTTTCCCCGATTGCGCCCAAGCGTCGAGTTCCTGCGTCAGTGCCCTCCAGTCAGCCATCACGCAGCCACTCACTGATGAGCCTGGCACTCTCGCAAGCACCGTCGAGGTTGATGTCGTCGATTTCACCAGGCGGGAGGTCGAAGGCTTCATCGACGGCTCTCGCAATGCCTCGGGGTGTCAGCGCTCCATCATCGAGAACCACGGCAAGCCGGCGTCGCTGCAGGTGCTTCGCGCGCTCCCGCTGTTCGGTTTCACCGGCCCCGGACCACGGCGCCACGACGGCGCGGGCGCGGGCGCCAAGGAGTTCCGCGACCGTGTTGTAGCCACCCTGCGACACCGAAACGGCACAGCGGCGAAGAAGTTCGGGAAAGTCGGAACGGTTGGTTTCGATCACCATGTGCCGATGTTCGCATGGAGCAACGCCGCTGTCGCCGACGAGCAGTCGCCATCGTCTCCGGCATGCCCGCTTCGAATGGGGTGGCGCCGCCATGGCCGCCTCGAAGAGCTCTCTTCCGACGGCCCCGCCACCGGCGGACACCACGATTTCCCCCTCACCGGACCCATGTTCGCCGACGTGAGGTGGGACGTCGGCAACGTAACCCG
>JAJEBJ010000260.1 GCA_022822575.1 Alphaproteobacteria bacterium
ATGCGCAGGCCATTGCTTTCGGAGGGCTCAACCGGAACACGGATCAGCGGAGCGTCGAGCGCTGTCGAGGTCAGCAGTACCACAGTGACTGAGGATGTCAGCCGGGCGAAGAGGTCCGACTGGATCACCAGGGCGGGACGCGGCTTACCGTGCTCACCTTGCAGGGTGACGGTAACGAGGTCGCCTCGCCTCACTCGCGGTGTCCAGTTTCGAGGGCGTCGAGATGTTCCTCGAGATCGGCTGCGGCGGCGTCCATGAATTGCATGAGTTCGGGATCGGCACGGTTGGCCCTGCTGACGATCGCTGCCTGCCGGGCACACTCTTCTGCAAAGCCCGGGGCCCGGGTATCGGGAACCCAAATCTGGATTGGCCGCAGGCCCTGTGCTCTGAGTGCGGCTCGGTGCTTCTGCACGCGTTGCGCGTTCGTGGATGCGGGAGACACCGCGATTCTCCTGTCAGATCGTTGCACGTTACATGTAACACATTCGGCTGTTGCGGACAACATCCATTGTTCCCCGACGTCCTGGTGGGTTGTGCTGGCCGACCTCCTTCATCGTGTCGCGATGAAAGAGACGAGAGGTCACCGGTCCGCTGATCGCGACAACCGGAGAGTAGGACAGTTTGCCTGTGCGAGGCCGGTCACCATGCTGCAGGAGCTGGAACCGGCCTGCCGGTGGTTCGGCACTCCGGTATGGACCGCGGGGGCGTCCTGACCTATTGATGGCGGCTTGGCATGTCAGGATGTCGTGGAGCGAGGCGATGGTCTGGACCGACGAAATGATCCAGCGGCTGGAGGAGCTGTGGGCCAAGGGCACCAGCGCATCGGCCATAGGAAAGGATCTCGGTGTTTCCAAGAACGCGGTGATCGGCAAGTCGCGTCGCCTCAAGCTTCCGGCGCGACCGTCGCCGATCGTCAGGGCAGGCGAGAAGAAAAAGCCGGTGACCGGGGCCACCCCGAAGGAAAGGCAGCGCATTACCGACATCATCGAGTTGACGGCCCATCTCTGCCGCTGGCCGTTTGGCAATCCCGACGAGGAAGATTTCTATTTCTGCGGCAAGGCCGTGGTCCCGGGCAAACCCTATTGCCAGGAACACAGCGACATCGCCTACGTCGCCAAGTCGGGCTCCCGCGACCGCGCATCCTGAACCGATGCCTCGACGCTCTCAGTAGTCGATGGCCGTAATCTCGATTTCCCGTTGTCCCTTGGGTGTCGCGAAGGCGACGTCATCCCCCGATTCCCGTCCCATAAGGGCCCGAGCGATCGGGCTCCTGATGGAGATCAGCCCCTTGTTGGTGTCGGCCTCATGTTCACCGACGATGCGGTATGTCGCTTCGTCTCCCGTATCGAGGTCGACCACCGTGACACGGGCTCCGAAGGCAACCCTGTCCCGGGGCTGCCTTTGCGGGTTGATGACCTGCGCCTCGCCGAGGACGCCTTCCAGCTGCCTGATGCGCGCCTCGACGAATCCCTGACGGTCCTTGGCCGCGTGATACTCGGCATTTTCCTTGAGGTCACCGTGTTCACGCGCCGCCTCGATGGCCCGGGAGATCGCGTGGCGCTCGCTGTTCTTGAGGCGTTTCAACTCAAGGGACAGGCGTTCAAAGCCCTCTCGTGTCATGGGGTGAGTCACCTTGACCTCGCTCCTTTCGCGTCACTCCCGCCCTGTGTCATGGCACCGGTCGCAGTCCGGCGTCAACGCTTTGCGAGCCACAAAAAAGAGATCAACATTGTTGGCACTCCGGTCCATAATGCGCCGCCGCTTCGTCCAGCAGTCGGGAGGATGCCCTATGGTACACCTCGTCAGCTTTGACCCCGATGTCGAGGAACGGGTGCGCTTCATCGAGGAGACTCGTCTCGCCGACATCGTGGGCGGGACACTCGATCGCCTGGAGGAGGGCGATGACGCGCGCGATCTCGTGGTTGCTGCGGCTCTAGCGGTCTCGCGGTCGAGCGAACTTCCAGCCGGACACCATGGCGGACCGATTCACCCCGTGGCGGGTATTCACGCCGTGCTGTCGATGATGGACCGACTCGATGGCGAGGACAGTCAACTGCCCGCCATCCAGAGTGTGGCATTGGCCTGCAAGCATATTCACCTGCCGTCCATGGGGCCGACGGTCATGGTGCGGTTCGACGACCTCAATCGCGACGTCAGTCCGGAAAGGACACTCGAACGGCTCTCAGGATCTGTCCGGGCTCATGAACAGCGCCTTGCCGAAAGGGCGCTGACCCTGGCTTGCGAGACCGTGTCGCCTGGCCGGATTCTCGATTCCCTGCTTCCGGTGGCGCTCGAGCGCAATGTGCTGGACGATCACTATTTCCTCTACCTCGTCTACGCCATGCGCGCCCTTGACCGGATCGGCTGGCAGTGGGGGCCGGTGCTGCTGCGCCCGGTGGTGAGATACCTGGCACGCCATGCTCCGTTCACCGGCTTCGGCGAGTTTGACCAGCAGGCAATCGATGATGGCATTGCCTTTCACCACAGGCTCGGTGAACTCGATGCGCTGATGAACACCTTCCGCCTCACACCGGATACCGTGCCATTGAAGACCGGCCCGTCCGAGACGGCGGCGATCGGAGAGTTCGCGGACAGGGTGGGTTCTGTTGTGTCGATTGCGGAACTGCCGGGTATGGTCGCCGAGGCCATGGGGGGCGGCTTGTCGCTGGAGGGAACCTGCGAAGCGCTCTCAATCGGCGGGGCCCGGATCTTCCTGCGTTCCCACACCGCCAATCCTTTCGACGTCCACATTCACACCGGTATCTCCGCCCGGCGTTACGTGATCGGTTTTCCGGAGGTCTCGTTCCGCTCGAAGTGCCTGGCGCTGCTCGGTTGGGCATGGAGTTACGAGATTCGCTATCTTGACGCCACCCTGACCTGGGACTGGCAGGGCAGGGAGCCTGCTGTCGTTGAACCGGCGAAGGTTCTGCTCGACCGGATCGAGGGAGCGATCCTCGCTCTCGATGGTTACGATGTCACGAGACTCGAGGTTCCGATCAATGAACTGGTGGCCCCGGATGCGGTCCGGGACGTCGTGGATCTCGCTCGCGCCTACGTCCAGGCGGGGTACGATACCGATGATCTCTTCACCCTTGCGACGCGCCTGGCGTGCCGCGAGGACGCTTCCGAAATGCATGGTTACAAGATCCAGCAGGCCGCTCTCGAGGAGTACCGGTTCTGCCGGGCACCGCTGAACTGGGTCCATGCGGTGGCGGCCGTCAAGCAGTGTTCCGTGACGGCACCGGTGAATCCCAAGAGGTTCTATCCCCAGTACGCCAGTCGCCTGGCTGCCTGACGATCTCCCTGCCGGAGGCGGACAGGCCGCACGATGTCATGGCAAGTGAGGCTGGCACTGTGATAGTAGTGCCAGCCCGCTTGAGGAACGGAGACAATCCCGATGAGTGGTGCGGTACTGACCCTGAAAGTGAACAGGGTCATCGACGAAGCGATTGACATCCGCTCCTACGAGCTGGTTGACCCTGAAGGCCGCCTGCTGCCGATGTTCACGGCCGGAGCCCATGTCGACATCGAGTTGCCCAACGGTCTCGTCCGGCAGTACTCGATCTCGAGTGATCCGCGGGATGTGGACCGCTATGTCGTCGGCGTCCTGCGTGAGCCGGAGAGCCGGGGCGGGTCCACCTGCATGCACGATCGTGTCCGACCGGGGGATCACCTGACGATCCATGGTCCGCGCAACAATTTTCCCCTGGCGGCCGATGCACGCCATCACATCCTGCTGGCAGGTGGCATCGGTGTGACACCGATGATGGCGATGGTCCGTGATCTTGGCGCGCGTGGCGCTTCCTTCGAGATGCACTACTGCACGCGTTCACCGGAACGCACGGCCTTCCGGACCGACATCGCGCAATCGGATTTTGCCGATCGCGTGATCTTCCACCATGACAACGGCAATCCGGCCGACGGCCTCGATATCGCCGGTCTCCTGAGGGAGGTGCGCCCGGATACGCATGTCTACTATTGTGGTCCGGCAGGGTTCATGCAGGCCTGTGAGGCGGCCCTCGCCCACTGGCCGCGTCATACCGTTCACTTCGAGTACTTTTCCGTCGACGAATCCGTCGAGCATGGCGAGAGCGCTGCCTTCAAGGTGAAGATCGCCAGCACAGGCGCGGTGCTCGACGTGCCGGAGGACCGCACCATCGTCGAGGTGCTGCGCGCCAACGGCCTCGAGGTCGAGACCATGTGCGAGGAAGGAATCTGCGGCACCTGTGCCACGGTGCTGCTCGACGGAGAGCCCGATCACCGGGATTTCGTGCTTGACGACGAGGAAAAGGCGCGCGGCGAGTTCATCATGGTCTGCTGCAGCCGCGCTCGATCACCGATGCTGACCCTCGACCTCTAGACCGTTTCAGGCGCGAATGCGCCGGATAGCCTCAATTCGGCTCAGGCAGTCATGCCCCCGTCGACCACCAGCGTGTGGCCGGTGATGTACGAAGCGTGGGCGAGAAAGAGAATGCTCTCGGCGAAGTCATCGGGTTCGCCGGCCCGGTTCAGCGGGACACGCGCGAGGCGTTCCTGGTTGCCTTCTTCGGACCAGCGGCACTCCCAGGGACTGTCCACCACGCCTGGAGCGACGGCATTGACCCGCACCTCCGGCGCCAGAGCCTTGGCCAGGGCCTGTGTCAGGTTGATGAGACCGGCCTTCGACGCGGCATAGGCCGTCGATGAGCCGACTCCCGTAAGGCCGGCCACCGAACAGGTGTTGATGATCGCGCCGCCACCCTGTCGCAGTGCCTCGGAAGCAGCGCGGGCGCACCTGTAGGGACCGACGAGATTGACCGACAGCACCTTCAGCCACATGTCCTCGTCGATGGCATCAAGATCCCGGGGTGGCACCGGACTCGACGTCGCCGGCGTACCGGCGTTGTTGACGAGATGATCGAGTCCGCCGAGTTCGTCGATGGCGCCCGAGACCATGGCCATGCAGTCGCTCTCATCCCCGACATCACCGGGTGCGGCGATGACATCCAGTCCTGCATCCCGCAGGCGTGCCACTTCCCTGGCGAGATGCGGGTTGCCCGGGCGGTCGTTGAGTGCCACCCGGGATCCGCAACCGGCAAAGAGCGTCGCGGTCGCCAGTCCGATCCCGGAAGCGGCGCCGGTGACGAGACTGCGCGTACCGGCAAGATCACAACTGATCACTGGGTGCCCCTGAGGCCGAGCATGGATCGTGCCTCGTCGGATGTTGCGACGCGGCAGCCGAGCATGGAGATGATGCCGGCCGCCTTCTCGACGAGTTCGGCATTGGTCGCCAGAACACCCCGTTCCAGGTAGAGGTTGTCCTCCAGACCGACCCGGACATGGCCGCCCTGGTTCACCACTTCCGCCACCATGGGCATCTGCAGTCGCGAAATGCCGAATCCAGCCCACAGGGCGCCGTCGGGCAGCATCGAGCGAAGATAGGTCACGGTTTCGGCGGCAGCCGGCGCTCCCCAGGGAATGCCCATGCACAACTGGAACATCGGCGGGGAATCGATGAGGCCGTCGTCGACCATGCGTCTGGCGAGGCTCAAGTGCCCGGCATCGAACACCTCGAGTTCGGGTTTGACGCCGGCAGCGCGGATGCGCCGGGCCATTTCCTGCAGGTGCGCCGGAACATTGACGAAGGCGCGCTCGCCGAAGTTCATCGTTGCCACGTCGAGACTGCACACTTCGGGCAGCAGTTCTTCCACGTGTCGGACCCGTTCCCCGGGCGTGCGGAACGATCCCGGCACAGCGGTGCGAGAGGGATCGTCTGCCGACGGGATGAAACCGGCTCCCGGTCCGGTCGTCAGGTTGATGACAATCGTGCTGTCGGAATCGCGGATGCGGCCGGCGACTTCGGCGTAGAGATCCTGCCTCATCGATGGCGCGCCGGTTTCGGGATCGCGAACATGAATATGGCAGATGGCCGCGCCGGCCTTGCCGGCATCGATGGCGGCCGTGGCAATCTGTTCCGGCGTGACGGGAACCTTGTCGCTCTTGGAAACGGTGTCACCGCCACCGGTGACTGCGCAGGTGATGATGACGGGCCGTGACATGGAGGGCCTCCCGGGGCGGAACCCCTCCGTTCAGCCCAGCTTGAGATCGCCGAATCGCTTGGAAAATCGCGCCACCTGTCCGCCGGTATCGACCAGACGCTGGCTTCCCCCGGTCCAGGCTGGATGGGAGAGCGGGTCAATCTCCAGCGTCATGGTGTCGCCTTCGCTGCCCCACGTGGAGCGGGTCACGAATTCCGTACCGTCGGTCATGACGATCCTGATGTCGTGATAGTCAGGATGAATACCGTCCTTCATGGCCAGCCCCCGTTGTGCAGCACCGCTATATAGGCAACTGCCTCCTGACGCGCAAGGCCGGAACCCTGGGGTGGCCGCCTGCGGATGCCGGCCATATTCTGGCTGCCAGGAATCGGAGAGGATCATGCAGGAGATCTTCGACTTCATCGTCGTCGGTGCGGGCTCGGCGGGATGCGTTCTCGCCAACCGGTTGAGCGAGGATGGCCGGACTACGGTCTTGCTGCTTGAGGCGGGGGGCCGTGACAGGCACCTCTACATGCCGATTCCTGCGGGTTTCATGGACGTACTCAACGCCGAAGGCGTTCGTTGGACCTACTTCAGTGAACCCGAACCACACCTTGGCCACCGCCGCATGTGGCAACACCGCGGCAAGGTTCTCGGGGGTTCATCGTCCATCAACGCCATGATGTACATCCGTGGTCACGCCCTCGATTACGACAACTGGGCTGCCAAGGGAGCCAGCGGCTGGGCCTGGCGGGATGTGCTGCCGTACTTCCGCCGCATGGAGACCTACGACAGGGGTGCGGACACCTACCGGGGCGACAGCGGACCGCTTCGCGTGCAGTCTGCCGGCCGTGATTCTCCGCTCTTCGAGAGCTTCATGGAGGCTGGTATCCAGGCGGGATACAGGTTCAACCCGGACCTCAACGGCCGCACGCAGGAGGGATTCGGCCCCTGCGACAGCACGGTCTGGAAGGGCCGTCGCTCAAGCACGGCACGCACGTACCTCAGTGCCGCGTCCGGCCGGCGCAACCTGGAGGTGAGGACAGGCGCCCGGGTCCTGGAGGTGGTGCTGGACGGCTGCCGGGCCACGGGCGTGCGGTATCGCAGGGACGGGCACGAGCGGGTGGTCGGGGCACGACGCGAGATCGTGCTCGCCTGTGGCGCCATCAACACGCCCCATCTTCTCATGCTGTCAGGCATCGGTCCGGCAGATGAACTCGCCCGTCACGGAATCGAAGTGGTCGTTGACCAACCGGATGTCGGCGCGAACCTGATGGACCACCTGTGCCTTTACATGCAGTGGCGCTGCCTCAGGCCGGTGAGCCTGCAACCCCATGCCCGTCCTCCGCGGCGCTGGTTGACGGGCGCTCGGTGGCTGCTGACACGAACCGGCATTGCTGCCCGCACCCAGGGCGAGGCAGTGGCCTTCATCCGCAGCCGTCCCGGGGTGCGGCAGCCTGACCTGCAGATCGACTTCATGCCGGCGGCCTTTCTCGAAAACCGGGAGGTTGCACCCGTTCCCCACGCTTTTTCCGTTCACATGGGACCACTCAGACCGACCAGCCGCGGGCGGATCGCGTTGCGGTCATCGGATCCCTTCCAGCCACCCCGGATCATCTTCAACTATCTTTCCACCAGTGAGGACTGGCGTGACATGCGAAGGGCGGTCGCTCTGGTGCGCGAGGTGTTTCGCCAGCCGGCGTTCGACGGTCTGCGAGGACCCGAGATGCTGCCCGGGGACGACGTGGTGAGCGGGGAGGGCATCGACGCCTTCATACGCGATACCGCCACCACCAACTTCCATGTCTGCGGCACCTGCCGCATGGGCGAGGACACGGTGCTGGATTCGCAGTGCCGGGTACGCGGCATCGACCGACTGCGCGTGGCCGACGCATCCGTCATGCCGCAGATCACCAGCGGCAACACCAACGCCCCGACCATCATGATTGGCGAAAGAGTGTCCGACATGATCCGGGGGATGAGCGAACTCCCGGCTTCCGTCGACATCCCTCTCGAGGAGGACTGGGAAACGACACAGCGCCCCGGATCTCCAATGCGGCCCTGACCGGTTCACTTGTTGGCCCGGTCGACCGCTGATATAGCAGCGCTCGTGTCGAGATCAGGTCCAAAGACCAGGCGCCCTGGCAGCAGCAGGACGGAGACTCCGGAACGCGAGGGCAGTCGTGATCTGGGCGAACTGCGACGCCTTCTGCCCTACCTCGCACCCTACAAGGTTCAGGTGGCCGGCGCCGTCCTGGCGCTGATCGTCGCTGCGGTGGCCGTGCTGGGCCTTGGCGTCGGGTTGCGAGTCCTGATCGACAGGGGACTGGCCGAGACCGATACCGGCATCCTTGACCAGGCCCTTGTCGTTCTCATGGTCATCGTCGTCGTTCTCGCCATCGCCAGTTTTGCCCGATCATGGCTGGTCTCCTGGATCGGTGAGCGAGTGGTGGCGGATCTGCGCCGGGACGTCTTCGACCGGATGATCGCCATGTCGCCGACGTTCTTCGAGGTGACCCGCATCGGCGAGGTTCATTCCAGGCTTGTGACGGATACTTCCATTCTGCAGACGGTCGTCGGATCATCGGTGTCCATGGCCCTGCGCAATATCCTGCTGCTGGCCGGCGGCACGGCCATGCTGGCGGTGACGAGCGCCAGGCTGACGGCGATCGTGGTTCTCATGGTGCCGGTGGTGCTGATGCCGGTCCTGGTGTTCGGCCGGCGGGTGCGCCGGCTGTCACGGCTGTCGCAGGACCGCCTTGCCGACGTCGGCCACCGGGTCGATGAAACGCTGAATGCCGTACCCACCGTGCAGGCCTTCGTCCGCGAGATCTTCGAGCGCGAGCGTTTCGGCGACACGGTCGAGAAGGCGTTCCACACCGCGGTTCGGCGCATCACCGCGCGCAGTTTCCTGTTCTCCAGCGTCATCCTGCTGCTGTTCGGCGGAATTGCCGGCGTCCTGTGGATGGGGGGCCATGATGTCCTTGCCGGCCGCATCAGCGGCGGACACCTGGCGTCATTCGTCTTCTATGCGGTGATCGTGGCTGCTGCTGCCGGCGTGCTGAGCGAAATCTGGGGCGAACTCCAGAGAGCCGCTGGAGCCGCCGAACGCTTGAGTGAACTGCTCGAGGCGCGGTCGGACATACGCGAGCCAGCATGTCCCGTGGCGTTGCCCGAGCCGCCACAGGGTGTCGTCAGTGTTCGTGATGTGGTCTTTCGCTATGACGCACGCCCCGACCAGCCGGCCCTTGATGGCGTCTCGTTCGATGTCGGACGCGGCGAGACCGTGGCTCTGGTCGGGCAATCAGGTTCTGGAAAGAGCACGCTCTTTCGTCTGCTCCTGCGATTCCACGATCCACAGGAGGGCGCCATTGCCGTGGATGGCATCGACGTCCGGGAAGCCCCCATCGCCAGCCTGAGGCAGCGCATGGCCCTCGTTCCCCAGGAACCGGTGATCTTCGGTGCCTCGATTGCCGACAACATTCGCTATGGCAGGCCTGGGGCAACGTTGAGTGACATCCGCGACGCCGCCCGGAGCGCCTTTGCAGCCGGGTTCATCGAACGCCTCGCGGAAGGCTACGACACCTTTGTCGGAGAACGCGGAACGCGTCTTTCCGTCGGCGAACGACAACGCATCGCCATTGCCCGCGCAATCCTGAAGGATGCGCCCCTGCTGCTTCTCGATGAGGCGACCAGTGCCCTTGATGCTGAAAGCGAAAGGGAGGTCCAGAAGGCCCTGAAGACACTGATGTCAGGGAGGACAACCCTGGTCATTGCTCACAGGCTGGCGACGGTCCTCAAGGCCGATCGGATCATCGTGCTTCACGAGGGACGGATCGTCGAAAGCGGCCGCCATGGAGATCTCATGGCGGCCGATGGCCGTTATGCGCGGCTTGCCCGGTTGCAGTTCGACGAAACCCTGCCTCTTCAAGGATAACGCGGAATGTGGAGGAACCCCCATTGCTGAAGACACGCTTTACCGAACTCTTCGGTTCCAGACACCCCCTGTGTTGCGGGGGCATGACCCATGTCGGCCGTGCACCCTTTGTCGCGGCCGTATGCGAAGCCGGTGTTCTGGGGTTCCTGACAGCACTCACCCAGCCCGACCCGGACGAACTGCAGCGCGAGATAGGCCGCCTGCGCGACGCCACCGACCAGCCTTTCGGTGTCAACCTGACGATCCTGCCGACGCTGAAGCCGGTGCCTTACGAAGAGTACTTGGATGCGGCCCTTGAGGCCGGCGTCACGATCATCGAGACCGCAGGCCACAACCCGGAGCGCTTTGTGCCAAGGATCAAGGCAGCCGGAGCGCTTCTCATTCACAAGTGCACGTCATTGCGCCACTCGATCAAGGCCCAGAAAATCGGCTGCGACGCCATCGCCATCGACGGTTTCGAGTGCGCCGGACATCCAGGGGAGGATGACGTGCCGGGACTCGTGCTGATCCCGGTGGTTGTCGACCGGATCTCCATTCCGGTCATCGCATCCGGTGGGTTCGCAGATGGGCGCGGGCTGGTGGCGGCGCTGGCCCTGGGTGCGGAAGGCATCAACATGGGCACCCGCTTCATGGTCACCCGGGAAGCCGCCATTCACGATCGGGTCAAGGAGGCCGCGGTTCAGGCTACGGAACGCGACACCCAGCTCATTCTGCGCAGTTTCCACAACACGGCCCGCTTCTTCCGCAACTCCGTCACGGAAAGGGTGGCGGAACTCGAGGCGAGGCCAGGTGGCGTGACCATCGATGAACTGGCGCCGCTCGTCGCCGGTGCCGAAGGGCGCAGGCTGTTCGACGAAGGCGATCTCGAGTCCGGAATCTGGTCCGCCGGGCAGGTCCTTGGCCTGATCAATGACGTCCCTCCTGTGGGGGACCTTGTCGAGCGGATCATGGCTGATGCCACGGCCGTCATGGACGAGCGCCTGTCATCGATGCACGTCACCGCATGATCTGGCCGCCGTTGACGTCGACGGTCGCGCCGGTGATGAAGTCGGCCTCGTCGGCTACGAGGAAGAGAACACAGCGAGCGACATCCTCGACCCGCCCGAGACGCCCTGCCGGGATGTGATTGCGGACGAGATCGTCGAGCCATTCCTGCGGAGCGACACGCACCATGTCCGTGTCGATGTATCCAGGCGCCACGGCGTTGACGGTGACTCCCCGGGCAATGCTCTCTTTCGCCAGCGCCTTGGTGAAGGAAATGATGGCGCCCTTGGCGGCTCCGTAGGCGGTCTCGCCGTAGTTCGGGGCAAAGGCCGAGAGTGAAGCGATGTTGACGATGCGTCCGAATCCGGCCTTGCGCATGGGCGCGATGACCTGGTGGGTGACATTGAAGTAGCCGTTGAGATTGGTGTCGATCACCTGCCGCCAGACGTCGTCACCCATCTTGTGCATGAAGCGGTCCGGAGAGATGCCGGCGTTGTTGACCATGATGTCGATGGCGCCGTGATCGGCCACTACCCTCTCAACCCCCTCTCTGGAAGCCTGGTAGTCGGCGACATCCCACTTGTAGGCGGGGATGGCGTGTTCTTCCGTCAGGCTGCGGGCGGCATCGTCATTGGCCCGGTAGTTGGCCGCCACCCGGTAGCCTGCGGCGGCAAGTGCGCAAGCGATGCCCCTGCCGATACCCCGTGACGCCCCCGTCACAAGTGCCAGTCTTGTCATGGCGATTCGTTCCCTGCTCATGTGGCACAATCACTGAAACATCATTGTCGCCGAATTGGCCTGAGGGAGAAACACGTGAGACGCTTCATCAATCTTCAGCGTCAGGCACGCGGCTGCATCGAGGTCGTCCTCGACCGGCCGGACAAGCTCAATGCGCTCTCCCTCACCCTTCTCGGGGAGCTGACCGACACCTTGAACAGCCTGGGGGACGATGACGATATGCGCTGCGTTGTGCTCTCCGGCGCAGGCCGTGCGT
>JAJEBJ010000444.1 GCA_022822575.1 Alphaproteobacteria bacterium
CCATGCGCTCGGCCTCGGGATAGACGCAGATTGGCCCCTTCCACCTCGAGCGCACGACGTCTAGAGCCGCGTCGGTTGCACTGATGGCCGAGTGGAAGAGGCAGACCACGTCGCCGCCAAGCGCCATCACCTCGTCGAAACCCTCGGCGATGGTCTGGGGCGATGTGTAGCCGAGCCTGGGCGTCTCATCGCCCTTGTCCTGCCTGACCATGAAACCGGGCCACACGGGCAGGCCAGTCGCCAGACAGGCCTCGACAACCCACTTGCGATGAATATTGCCGCCGGTCGATTCGGCGATCAGGAAGTCGACCCCGGCCTCGGCCAGTATCTCGGCCTGCTGGTGGAGATTTGCCTGGGCCTGGGCCTCGGAGGTCTCGCTGCGGCGCGCTTCGTAATCTCCCTCGCTGGCGACCCTCAGGCCGAAATTCGCCACGGAACCGGCAATCAGAACCGGACGGTCCCCCGCCGTCTTGTCGCGGGCGTCCTCGGCCAGCATGACGGCGCGCAGGTTGAGTTCGACAACCTTGTCGCCGAGACCGATGGGTTCAAGGTTGTGGCGTGCCGATGCGTAGGTGTTGGTGGTGATAATGTCGACGCCGGCAGCGATGTATTCTTCGTGCATGCGGCGCACGGTGAAGGGATGGGTCTCCAGCGCCGCTGCCGCCCAGGCCAGCCCGGACATGGGCACACCCATGCTCTGGAGCCTGGTACCGATGGCGCCGTCGAGCAGGATGACCTCGCGCCGTGCCATGCGCCCTTCAAGATTCGCGTAAGCGCTCACACTGCCCTCCCAAGGTTGAGTTCGGGCTCGAACACTACATCACCGGGACTTCCGGCTGAAAGTGTGTTTCACCAATTGCGGGCATCAATGCGGATACCCTGAAAGGAAGCGTGCGACCCACCGGGCAACGCCCCGCACCCCTTGGGATTGAAGTGCGTCACCCCCAACCCCGCACAACCCATGTCGCCCTCCAGCCGACAATCGGCTATGAACGGGCTCTTGCCTCAACGGGGAGCATCCATGCATGGCTGAGGAAACCGCTGCCGCGGAACGAGTACAGGCCAAGCTTCGGCTGCACACGCAGTTCCTGCAGGATCTCTCTTTCGAGAGCCCGCGGGGTGCGGCGAGCGTTGCCGCGGCGGCTGACAACAAGCCCGAGGTCGAGGTCAACCTCAACATCGACTCGCGCCAGCTCCAGGAGGCGTTCTACGAGGTCGCGTTGAGGATCACGGTCAATGCGACAAAAGATGAGGAGCCCTGGTTCCTGGTCGAGCTCGACTACCGGGGTGTGTTCTCGATGGCCGATGTCGATGACCAGGCGCGGGCGCCGATGCTCCTGATCGAGGGCCCGAGGATGCTCTTCCCCTTCGCCAGGCGAATAATTGCCGATGTCGTGCGCGATGGCGGATTCCCGCCGCTCCTCATGGAGCCGGTCGACTTCGTCGGACTCTTTCGCCAGCACGCCCTTGCCCGGCAGGAGCAGGCCAAGGAAACCGAGAACGACTGACCCGCTCGTCAGGGCAGGCGGTCGCCGCGCACCGGAACGCCGAGATCACGCGCCAGGATCTCGTGCATGTGAACGGCGCCCTGGAGGCGGCCTTCATCCTCGCACACGAGGAAGGTGAAGCGGTTTTCTTCCATCAGCCGGAGGGCATCGAACATCAGCGCATCGCTTGCGATCGCCATGGGCGAGGCGGTCATGATGGAGTCCGCGATAAGGGTGTCAAAACCGGAGCGGTCGGCCAGCGCCCGGCGGATGTCGCCATCGGAGATGACGCCGACCGAGCTGACCGGCGGCAGGGTGGCGGGGTCGGCCTCGCAGACCACGGCAAAGCCGCGGGCACCGGTCGTGATGACATCGAGAACCTCCCAGATCGAGGCACCGGGCTTCACCCAGGGCAGTGTGGAGGCTTCCAGCATGACGTCGCGCACCGTCATCAGGCCGCGGCCGAGAAGGCCTCCCGGATGAAGGCCACGGAACTGTTCTGGAGTGAACCCGCGAATGGTGAGGCTGGCGATCATCAGCGCATCGCAGAGCGACAGCGTGGTGGTCGAAGACGAGGTGGGCGCCAGGCGGTGCAGTCCGGCCTCGTCGGTGACCCTGGTCTCGATCACCCAGTCGCTGTGCTCGGCGAGGAGACAGTCCCTGAAGGCCGTGATGGTGGCAATGCGCACACCGAAATCCTTCAGATAGGGGGTGAGGATGCGCAGCTCGTCGGTTGCGCCGGAGTGGGTGAGCAGCACGGCGAGAGTCGCGTCCCGCGCCTGTCCGAGATCGCCGTGAAGGGCTTCCTGGGGATGGATGAAGGCGGCGCGATGGCCGGTCGACACCAGGCTGGCGACGAATTTCGTGCCGATATGACCGGATTTCCCGACACCGAGCACCACCGTGCGACTCTCGGCCGCGCCGAGCGCCTCGGCGGTGGCAAGGAAGTCGGGCCCCATGGCGCCTGCCGCCGCGTCGAGACACGAGGCCGCTTCGCTCAGAACCTCGCGCGCCGCATCAAGCGGCGTGGTGAGGGAGGCGGGGTCCAAGGTGTGCCTGGAGATGTTGTCCATGACCGCAACCACACTCCCGGGAACCTTGTGAAGGCAACAGTATAGACGCCGCGAAATCGCGGGCCAATCGAGCGGCGCGAGCCCAACGCCCGAGCCATGGAGCGCGGCGTCCGACGCGCCTATAGTGGGGCCAGGTTCGCGATGATGAGGGATGCGTCATGGCAGACTACGTCGCCACATTCTCCTACCAGGCAGCGGTATCCCATGCGCCGCAGTTTGCTCCCCGCACATACCGTCACTTCACCGTGACGCCGGCCACCGGCGCGATCGGTGCGGTGGTCGAGGGCATCGATCTGGCGAAGGCTTGCGACGAGGCGATCGGTGAACTCGAACAGGCGCTCATCGATCACATCGCGCTGATGATTCGCGACCAGGATCTCGAACCATCGGACCAGGTAGCTCTGGCGCGGCGTCTCGGAACGCCGTTTCCGTGGCCCTACGCGAAGAAGATGGAGGGCTATCCGGAGATCACCGAACTCATCCAGGCGCCTCAAGACAAGTATGCCTTCGGCGGCAGCTGGCATTCGGATTCATGCAACTTCGAGCGTCCGCCGAAGTACACGATGGCCTACGCCATCGCCTGCCCGCCGGTCGGAGGGGACACGGCCTTCTCCAACCAGTACCTCGCCTGGGAAACGCTCGACGAAGCCCTGAAGACCGAACTCGCTTGCGTCCGCTGCGTCAATTCCTCGGCGCTGGGGTACGGCACCAGCGCGATCGACGAGGAAGTGACCGGCAACACGGCGACGCCCATTTTCTATTCCGAAGACCAGTTCAACGAGGTCCTGCACCCGATCTCCCGCACGCACCCTGTCACGGGCCGCAGGGCGCTCTACACCAATGACGCCTTCACCGCCCGCTTCGAGGGAAGGACGCAACAGGAGAGCCTTCCGTTGCTGCGCCGTCTCTGGAGGCACTCCATCACCCCCGAATTCACCTGCCGTCTCGGCTGGAAGCCGAGGTCCTTGGCGATCTGGGACAACCGCTGCTGCCTCCACTACGCCCACAGCGACTATCCCGGCCACCGCCGCCACCTCAGACGCATCGTCATCGAAGGCGAGAGGCCCTATTAGAAATCTGGCACGTGGGTCACGTACCCCGAGCAATGTTCGTGTAGAACAACCCTTCATAGAGGAAGGCCGATGCGACCGTCGCGCAGTCGCGCTCGCTCGCTCCCGCTCGCTTCATCGCGGCACGCCACCGGTCCCGTACGGTACTCACGATCCGTTCGAACACTGCCTCGGCCTCGGCCCGATCTAGCAGGAACCGTCCATGACTGCTCAGCAGGTTGGTCCTGTTCGCGTAGCGCCCGAAGCGCCCGCAGGTCATCGCGAGATCCCGCCGCTCCAGCGCCACCAATGGCGAAGGCGTCAGATCGTAAGCCGGGCTCAGGCCCCACCGGCGCCCCATGGCGATCAACGCATGATTGCGGGGGTGGTCGTCCGTGTTGGAGACCGCCGCGCTGAAGCACATCCGGGCGAACAGTTCGCGCAGATCGTCTTCGGGCCTCGCGCTTGCGCGGCGGATCTCGTCGGCGAGCAGGAGATAGGACCAGTCCCGGTAATCTTCGAGATTGTCGCCGATTTGCATCAACGTCATGGCGCTCACCATCCGGTGCCGGCGATAGCCTGCCTCCATGCGATCGCGGTCGAACCGGCGCACCAGCAAGACGTCGCCTCCACCGACGGTTGCGACACGGCTGTGCGCGACATCCAGGCCGCAGGCCCGTGCAAGTTCGAGCATGCCATGCTCGATGCGCGGATGGTTCCAGCGGTCGTCATGGCGGCCGAACTTGGCGATCCAAAGATTGTCATCGTCCTCCACCACAGCCTTGGGACGGGCGCCGCCCACCGAGGTGCCGAGCAGCAGCAGTTCCTCGGCGCGAACCCTGGCAGATCCCCCTTGGGCCGGATCCTGCTCGAAGATCGCATCGGCCGCGTGCTGGAGTCTTGCGAGGTCCAGCGTTCGATTGAACCGGCGGCGCGGCTCGGGAGGTGCGGCATCGAGCCCGAAGCCCAGAGCACCGGCGCGATCGTCCGGCCCCTGCATCAGATAGTCGAACTCGGCGAGATCCTCCAAGCCGGCGTTGCGCTCGATTATGCGCCGTCCCCAGTAATCCGGCATCGAATCCCGGATGGCGCCGAAGCACCCGTCCATGCGGGCCGTCTCGTAGATGCTCCCGGAGAGACGCAGTTCGACCGGATCGAGCTCGACCGCATCGGCCCGCGCCCGGTAGGTCCGGCCGTACACGAACCGGCCGACCCCACCGGCTCCATCGTCCGTCCACCGGAACCGGCCGGCGGTCACGAACTCCGTCGTGTCCGGCAGCACGATGTAGACGTAGCACTCGCGCTCAGAAGTCATCACTCATCGTCCGGCGGCGGCCTGCCCTCCTTGGGCCACGTGCGCGCTCCAGGGTCTTGCCTTCGTCATCGCGATCGGGATCCGCTACTTCGTGCATGTGACCGAGGAGGCCCAGCACCCACAGCGCGCCCAGATACGCCGCAACACCGGTCGTCGGTTTGCCTTTTTCGATGTCGGCGACCACGAACCGGGAGACACCCAGGCGTTCTGCCAGCTCGACCTGCGAGAGCTTGCGGCGCAGTCGGGCCGTTCGAATGTTCCGGCCCAACCGCTCCAGCGACTCCTCAACGGCGGCCGGAGGAGATCCACCGATCTTCGTAGGTCTGGGCATGTATATTTCCTGCAGCAAAAATGCACATAATGATGGCTATAATATACATTTTCGTGCGCGAGATGCAAGGAGTAAGGAGACGTGCCGGGTACTGGCAGTCGGGATGAACCCCTGGCAAGGTCAGGGAATGTCAGAGATCCACGCCAAAGTCCGTAGCACCCGTTGACGGGCGCCGTCGCTATCGTTGATCAGAGGCAGCGCGTCAGGGGAGGACATGATTTGCCGCTCCCGAAACCCGGACACCCGGCGGACGGGAGTGGATGGCAACGATGGCGATGTCGCCTGGAAGCGTGGTCCCGTCTCTCACCCACCAGGTGTCGGTGCCGTCCGTGATGCCGGCACGCAGGTCGCCCAGCGACCGCTGTCCGAAGCGTGCCGGACTCATCTCGTGGCGACGAAGGCACGTCTCAACGGTCCAGTAGAATGCTTGGTCGAACTTGATCATGGCGGAACATATGAAAAACACTTCGTTCCGGCACAACCGTTCTTCGCTATCGCATTTCCTTCACCAACTGTTCCCGGCGATCGTCAGAACCTGTGCCCGAAGAGGCCAGCGCAGGGATTGTCACGCCGAACCAATGCGTTGTCGCGCAACCGAGCGTCGGTCGCCTTTCGCTCGGATCACAGGTAGCGGCGAGACCACGTGACTCAGCCATCTTCATGCCGCGCTCACCCTCAGAGGGGATCGCGGATGCCTGCCCTCCGATGAAACCCCGTCGTCTCGTGTCCGTCTTCCCGGTCAAGAACCCGCTTCGGAGACGAAGGAGATTGCGTGGCTGAGGACACGATCCTGCCGCCCCGAATTGCGTGCTTCAGGATCAGCGTCCGGATTCTTGCTTAAGGGGGCGCCGGCAAGAGTGTGGGGTGGAGGGCGGTGAAGATCGAGTCGAAGCTGCCCTCGCCGCCTCCGGCCTCGGCGAATTCGGCCCTGGCCTGGCCCGCGACGAGCCGCGGTGCTCCATCGCCGGCGGGGCGGCTGGAGAGTTGGCCGGACCAGACGCCGCCCGAGCGTTCGATGTCCCGGTCGGGGTGGACCACCGCGACCGTCGCGCCCTGGAATCCACCTATGCCGTCGGTCGTGGCCGGCGCGAAGCGGATCTCGTAGTCCGCGGGCGGGTACTCGGCTGCCGCCGGGTCGCGGCGCCAGCCGAGAATCGCATAGAGGTGTTCGCGCTCGATCATGATGTCGCCAAGGCAACCGATGCAGCCTGCAATGCTTCCGGCGTCGAAGTCGGCGTCGAGCGTCATCGTCGCCGTGAACTCTTCGGCCAGCTGCCCGCCACCCGGTGCGTGGTAGCGGTACACCCCGCCGGCGCTGCCGACATAGCGCGCGGTGCCGGCGACCGGGAGGCCGGGCGGGGTGGCCGGGTCGAGTTCGGGCCCGTCGATGAAAGGGACGATGCGGGCATCCGCAGGGTTGAGACGCCGCGTCGTCCGCGCGCCGTCGAAGCGCATCCAGAACCCTGCCGACAGGTAGTCCGTCGGATCGTCGTTGTCCCAGCTCACCAGGGCGTAGGCGATCGACACCCCGTCGCGGTCGGACTTGCCCATGGTCCAGCGCCGGCCCGAGTGGTTGGGCATGAAGGGGAACCAGGACCACGAGTGCCACTCGTCGCGCAGGGACGAGAAGGTTTCCGTGCCTCCGTCGGCGCGCGGCACGGCGATGCGCAGGACTTCGCCGTCGAAGGTGGTCGGGCGATTGGAGGCCTGCTCGACTGCGCCGCCGGAGCAGGCGGCAAGCGCAGGCGCGAGGAAGAGGACGGCAAGACGGCCGGCGAGGTTCATGGAATGTCGTCTCCGTCATCGATCGTACAGGCCAGAAAGTCACCGAGTGTCCGGGTTCGGTCGGACCCTGGCCGTTCCCCCAGGCGAACGATGTCGCATGAGCCTCCTTGTCGCTTGTCCGGGTCTCATTTGCAAATGCCGGCGACATCGGATGGTTCAAACCCCGGCTCGCGTCCGCATCCCGCATCCTGGGCGAGCCCGCGCGGGCTGCGGCCGGGCGACATGATCTCGGCAATCCTCTTGAGCATGGCCGCGTGACTGTCGCCAAGGGGCGGCCACCCATTCATGCCCCCGGGATCACGGACCGCACGTCTCCCCGTCAAAGGACATCAACACCGGTAACCGTGGAGCACAAACCCGCGTGGGGATGAACACGGGAGGCCCCATCCCGGAGACGACCGGAAACCTTGCCGAGAAACATGGACGCTCACGAGAGCACGGTTCGGGCCAGTTCTTTTCGACTTCCCGTTGCACGATATCTTCAATTTTGAAGGATGGCAGGGACATGCTCCGTCTGCATAGTTTGCGCCGGGCAGGGCCCGAGCCGGGACCAAGCGTACAGGCGGCCACTGACGGCGTCGGACAGAGTGCGGCGACCCTTCGGCACGGTTTCCCGCCCATTCCGCCCGATTGAGGAGACGTGCGGGCAAGGGTGGCGTTGCGAACGATCCGGTTCGCGGACTGCCCGCACGGGAGCGCTGAAAGGGGAAGCGAAGCGGCATGAATCCTGACGATGCCTTCGATCGCTGCCTCGAGTTGTTGCACGGGGCTGCCCTCGACGACGCGCGCTGGCCCGCCGCCACGAGTCTGATCGAGGAAGCCGCCGGCTTCAGAAAGCATGCCCTGGCCGTCAGCGAGGGGTTCGGCGACGACGCGTGCATCCACTTCGCCCGGTTTCTCGAGCGCGGCGTCAGCATCGAGGATGTGGGGCGCGAATACCTGGAGCATTACTACCCGCACGACGAAGCGGTGCCCCGCTTCTGGCGGAGCCCCCACGGCCAGTTGGTCCACACCCTCGACCTCTATACCGAAGAGGAGCGCAAGACGTCGCCGACGTACAATGAGAGTTTGCCTCGCTGCGGCAATCAGGACGGCCTGTTCGCGCGCCTCGACGGGCCGAACGGCCTGCGAATCACCTGGAGCCTCGGCGATCCCGTCGGCGGCGATGGCTGGGGGACCGGCCAGCTTCGGCTGATCGAGCGTTTGCTGCCGCATGTCCACCGGACGGTGCTGATCCGCCAGGTGCTGGCGGCCGCCGATGCCCTGGGCGCGGGACTGGCGGGACTGCTGGAGAACGACCGCATCGGGGTGGTGAAGCTGGACCGCGGCGGGCGGGTGCTGGAGGCGAACGGGCCGGCGCTGGAGATCCTGCGCCGGGGCGACGGCCTCGTTGACCGCGACGGGACCCTGGACGCCCGGCTTCCGGCCGATCGCAGCCGCCTGCGCAGGCTCCTGGGGCGGGCGCTGCCGGACTTCCTGGGCGAGGCCCCGGGCAGCGGCTCGATGACGGTCCAGCGCCCTTCGGTGCGGTCGCGGCTGGGGCTCCACGTCATGCCGGTGGGCGACCGGACGGCGGACTTCGGTGGACGCCGGGTGGCGGCGCTGGTGCTGGTGGTCGACCCGGCGCGGCGTCCGCGCATCGACGCGTCCCGGGTGGCGGTGACGCTCGGCCTGACGCCGTCCGAGGGCCGGATGGCGGCGCTGATGGCCGAGGGCCTGAAGGTGAGCGAGATCGCCGCGACGGCAGGCTGGAGCGAGAACTACGTGCGCTGGCTGGTCCAGCAGGTCTACCGGAAGCTGGACGTGTCTGGACAGGTCGCCCTGGTGAGCCAGGTCCTGGCGGCGGACGCCCTGCCGCGACGCTGAGGGCCTCTGGGGGGCGGTCATTCCTCTCTCCCCGGGACGCCTTCGCTCCTTTCCCGGCGGAGGTCCGACACCTTTAGACTTGCAGGAACGTGTAGGCTGCCAGGCCCGTCTACGCTCGCGTGATGAGAATTCCTTCACGGCCCAGGGAGCCGGACGGTTCCGGTCCGCACGGTGCGACGAAGGGTCCGACACTCCGGTCGAACGTGACGTCATGCTGAGGAGCGTGATCGGATGGAGACAGGGGCCCCAGGCCGAGAATGCCGGTTCATCGCAGAAGTAACCGCATCCGCGCCATGGCGCGAGACTGTCGCGCCACTCGATCGCGATCGGGTCGCGCCGAGCCTGGTGAACGTCCGGTCGGCGGCCGACAGCGCGGACGTCGCAGACTGGAATCTGTTGACCGAAGCAGACGGGACGCTCAAAGGGCTGTGGCCCGCGAGCCGTGCTTGTCCCCGAGATCAAGCCGCACAGGTGCTGGTGACGGCTCGGAACATGGCCGGAAATGGAACGTCACACCGGCACTACAGATCGAGATCCGCTGCCAGCCTGTCGATGATGGCAGCGTGAACGCTGGCGCGGTCGGCGCCTTCGGGATCGGTGCAGACCGGATCCTCCCCTTCCGCTTCGAGGATCATTTCGGCCCCGGGCCTGCAGAGCGCAAGGGCGGAGAAGTGACTTGCCGGCGCCAGGCGCACGATTGTGGCGTCGGGCAGCAACCCTGCAAATCCGCTTGCGTCAAAGTCGGTCCCGGCAAGCCGGTGATCACCCTGCCCCAGGCCAACAAGCGTGACGTCACCGACGAGGTCGGTGGCATGGCCTCTATCCAGTCCCCAGGTCAGGGCCGGATCGATGGCCGCGACACGCATGATCCTGTCATCCTTTTGCGATGCAGCCCATGCTTGCGCCGGAAGCGCGGCGAGATCGATCCCGGCCCGGGCAAGATCCTGGCAGACGGTGGAACGATCCCGGTGCTCCTGGCAGAAGGCCGCGAAACCACCTGGGTCGCCGCGCAGTCCTCCCATGGAGAGTGCCGTCCAGCCGCCATAGGAAAAACCGGCCGCCATGATGCGATCCGGATCCACATGGGGGGCGAATTCAGGGTCGGCAAGGGTCCAGTCGAGCAGGAGTACGAGATCCTGAACCCGTGTCCAGTGATCCAGCATGGCCACTAGGTCAAAGTCCCCCCAGGTGGAGTTGGGGTGGTTGACAGCGATGACGACGGCTCCGCGTTCGGCGAGGCCGGAAGCCAGCCATGCAAGGGAGCGGAAGTGACCGCCGAGCCCGTGGCTCAGCATGACCAGCGGATGCTTTCCGTCGGCCATCGAAGCGTTCTCGGAGACCGTCACGCCAAAGAACACCGCGTTCCCGGCGACCACCACTTCGTGCCCCGGTTGGTCGGCCGGGTACCAGACTGCGCCCTGCAGCATCCGTCCGTGATGGGGTGCCGGCACCGAGAGCGTGCGGTATCCGACCGGGTCGGCCTCAGCCGCAAGGGCGGGGATCAGCGATAGCGTGATTAGCAGGGATACGACTCGCATGGATTGTCTCCTTGACGTCGATTGCGATGCCTCCTCATTGCTGGAATTCTCGACAGCCGGCGTCCTTGAACCGGATCTAGGTCGCCTGAAACCGGTCTTGAGACATCGGATCGTCATTGATGCCCAGCCTTCCCATCCCACTCGTCACAGCACTCGTCCTGGGTTTCATGTTCCTCTACCTCATGGTGTCAGATCGCAG
>JAJEBJ010000351.1 GCA_022822575.1 Alphaproteobacteria bacterium
TTCCTCGTCGAAGTACTGTTTCGACCACACAAGATGGCCGAACTGTGCCGTGGCGCTGGTTCGTTTCATGCGCTCGAAGGCGCCGAGATCGCGTCCGTACTCGGCGAACTTGACGCTTTCTCCGGACGCATAGAGGTCCAGCATGACCGCCTCGGGAGAACAGCCCGCCTCGACGAGGGCCGTATACATGGCGCGCAGGGCGTAGAGTCCCGGCTGATGTTCCTCGAAGAGATCGATGAGGACTTCCTCGCCAAAACTGGATTCCAGCGCCCCCATTCTTGTCGTGCCGATCGCCCAGGAGATCGCAAGGCACATGTCGAGAGCCCGGCCGCTGCCATCCTGGGCCACGGCAATGAGGCTCGGAAAACCGCGCCCCTCGAGGAACGTCGCCCGCACGCCCTCTCCGAGCATGCGCGGCGCCACCATGACGACATCGGTCTGCGGGTCCGGAACAATCTCGCCGTAGTGGATGTTGAAACCATGCGCAAAGCACATGACATCACCGGCTTTGAGGCTTTTCTTCACCCAATTTTCATAGACATCCGGCTGACTGTCATCGGACGTCAGCATCATCAGGACATCGGCCCGGGCAGCCGCTTCCTCGATGGTCAGGAGATCCCATCCGTCAGCCCGTGCGCTGTCGGCGTATTCGTCCTCGATGTTGCCGACGACCACGTCGACACCACGGTCCTTCATGTTGAGCGCCTGACTGCGTCCCTGGTTGCCGTAACCGATCACGGCAACCGTCCTGCCGTCGAGCAGGTCTGGATTGGCATCGTCATCAAAATAGAACCTGCCCATGATATCTCCTGGCGGTAGTCTTGCGGGGGCGGAGTGTACTGCAAGAAGGATGGCATCGGGAACACGGCATGACATCAGGGATTATCGCGTCTCGGGATTTGCGGCGCCGCTCAGGGCCATGCCGGCCGAGCACGCCGCCCGCATCCTCGCCAGGCTCGACGCGGTCGACGTCGACCTGCCGCATCCCTGGTACTACAAGTCCTACCTGCTCTTCACGTGGATGGACGAACTGGTGCGTCTGCCCGCAGTCCTCGACGTGGTGGAACAGTTGACGGGCCCGGACATCATGGTGATGAGCGCCGACATCTGGACCAAGCCTGCGCAGGACCGGCGCCACATTTCCTTTCATCAGGACGCCGGCTACTGGAATCTCGATCCACTCGACATCGTCACGGCCTGGGTTGCCCTCACGCCGGCGACCTCGGCCAACGGCTGCATGCGCTTCCTTCCCGGAACCCACCTGCTCGGCCGCGTGACCCACGACGAATGCCAGGCGGGCGACAACATGCTCTCCCATGGCCAGACCGCGAGGATCGATACCGCCGCGTGGCCGGTCTACGACAACGAGCTCGAACCGGGCGCCATGTCGCTCCACCATGCCCTGCTTGCGCATGGATCCGGCCCGAACACAACGGAGAGTCCTCGGACGGGGATCTGCATCCGCTACCTCCCGGGACGCATCACGTGGACCGGCGGACCACAGGTGTCGGCCATGCCGGTAAGAGGGCGCCACGAGGGCAATCTCGTTCTGGAGCGACCGCCTTCAAGCGATCTTTCCCCGGAAGCGATCCGCCAGCATACACGCCTGCTCGCACCCCACGCCTCGCGACGCTACGTGACGTTCTGATGACGACCCTCCGGACGAGCATTGACAAGAGCCTCCGCGAGGCCGACTTGGTCATCGGACGCATCGGGATCAAGGCGATGCATCCAGGAGTTTCGCATCTTCCAGTTCGCGAGGTCGCTCTTCCCCCGGGCACTAGCCACCTTCTGTACCCGCTTCATCGGGTAGAGCACTGAGCTTGTCGACAGGCCGCACGAACTGCCACGATATCCAGGAAAGGACGTCCCATGCCTTCTCGACGCCCGTCGATCGATCTCGCGAACGACCCGTTCGTGAGCGGCTCCTACTCTCTGCGCAACCCTCGGGAGGCCGAGGCGTTCTATCGGGTGTGGGCTGACGACTACGAGGATCACATGGTCGGCGAACTGGGCTACTGTTCGCCGCGCCTCGTCGCCGAGCGCCTGATTCGGCATCTCGCCGACACCGATGCGGAGGTACTCGATATCGGGTGCGGAACCGGATTGACGTGTGACCTCCTCTTTGAGCGCGGGTTTCGCAACATCGACGGAATCGACCTGACGGTGTCGATGCTGAAAAAGGCCCGGGCTCGCGGAATCTACCGCAACCTGATCCAGGCCGACCTCAACGAACCCATCGACTTACCCGACCGAAGCTACGATGCGATGGTCTCCTCGGGCACATTCACGTGCGGTCACGTCGGCCCCGAGCCCTTTGACGAACTGGTGCGCCTCCTGCGTCCCGACGGCCTGTGGTCATTTTCCATTCACATGGATCTCTGGGAGCCCGCCGGGTTCAGGGCGGCCCTGGATCGTCTCGTCAGCCAGGGCCAGCTCGCCTGCGTGGAAAAGGAACCGGACAGGTTCTTCGAAACACTGGAGCCAGCCGGCTGGTTCCTTGTCTATCGCAGGCTATAGGGGACAGAGACCGCTGGCGAACCGGCCCTTCTGCGTCAGGACCAGTGCGATGGCATCGATTGAATACGGGGCCGTCGTTCCAGGCAGCGCACACCATCCTTGAGTTCCCGGACGCCATCTTCGAATGGCCATGGGGGCACGATCGAATACAGCGTCAGACACCGATGGTGGCGCGCCGCATGACCCGGCGAAAGCCCTTGTCGCCGCGCATGGCGGCAAGGTCATCCTCAAGGGCAATGTGCATGGTGCAGCGGTTGTCCCAGATGACGACCGTACCGGGTTGCCAGCGAAAGCGACAGGTGAGGATGTCCCGGGTTGCATGGCGCTCGAGGTGATCCAGGATCATCCGGCTTTCCTCGTCGGTCATGCCTTCGATACGGTGGCAGTAACTCGGACTGATAAGGAGTGATTCCCGCCCGGTTTCGGGGTGCTCGCGGACAAACGGGTGGGCCGTGATCTGTCGCTCCGATCCCTGCCTGTGCTGCATCTTCATGCCCTTGAAGGTGTCGGTGTGGCGTTGCGGCGTGCCCGAATCGTGGATCGCGCGGAGTTGACGCAGCACGGTCTTCATGCCCTCCGACAGCATCTCCCAGGCCAGGTACATGTTGGCAAACAACGTGTCGCCGCCGACCGGGGGAACCTCAAGGGCGTAGAGAACCGCGCCGGCCGGAGGCTGTTCGCGAAAGGTCATGTCCGTGTGCCAGAGATGGCCGAAATTGATGACCTCGTCGGGTTCCTTGACGATTTCGATGAGTTCGGGATAGCCGTCGATGCCGTGCACGAATGGGTACTCCTCGAGGCGACCGAAGCGACGCGAAAAATCAACCTGCTGCGCGGGCGTCAGTTTCTGGTCGTGAAAGAACAGGACGAGATGCTCCAGATAGGCGTCGCGCAGTGCTGTCCAGGTCGAGTCGTCCAGCGCCCGGGACAGGTCGACCCCCGTCACTTCAGCACCGATGGCCGTGGAGTAGGGATGTACAGCGCAGTCGGACATGATGGGGAACTCCGAATTCCTCGCCCAGTCTAGTCGCGGTAGGGATCCGGATTGCTCCGGACCCCCCGCGCAGATCCCCGCGGGCCCGTTAAGGCACGAGGCTCCTACCTTGAGTGTTTAACGGCAAAGCGCCTGGTCGGCCAGGGGTGGCGGATTCGCAACGGTGGCCAGAACGCGTGCGCCAGGGCTCCCACAGTCGCCAGTGTGGTGCGGTCCTTTTGGGATCGTCGTCTCAAAATGCGGCACCATATCTTCAGGATTCGCCGCGTGAACCGCTTGAGGGATAGGAAGCTGGTCGGGACGGCGTAGTAACCAAGCCATCCATCAACGACCTTCCCAAGCCACTTGGCAACTTCGTATCGGTTGTGGTGCATCCGCCGACGCAGCTCAGCTTTGATGCGCAACAGAGTTCGGTTGACACGTTTCCTGATCGGCTTGCGCCCCAGTCCGAAGCCTCCTGTCCGCGTGGTCCGGCAGTAGTGCGTGAACCCGAGGAAGTCGAATGTTTCGGGACGTCGCTCACCGCGTGCCCGGCGGTTCACCATGGCGAACTTGCCGAACTCGATGAGACGGGTCTTGTCGGGGTGTAGCTCGAGAGAGAATCGGGCCAGCCTTCCCTTCAGGTCGCGCAAGAACTGTTCCGCGTCCTGCCTGTACTTGAATCCAACCACAAAATCATCGGCGTACCGCACGATGATCGTGTCGCCACGGGCTGTCCGCGAGCGCCATATATTCCGGAACCAGAGATCGAGGACGTAGTGGAGATAAACGTTCGCCAGAATCGGTTATGGGAACCGTATGATCATGGGAACCTGAGGTATCTGTGTTGTTGATTTTCACAGATTTGGTCACGGATCATGTTCCCATAAGAATGTGCTTGTTTCCTGTCAGGTTTGACCCTGAACAGGAGAATCAGCATGTCATCCACGATCACAAGCATGGCGCCGCCCGAAGCAGGTGGTGAACCGGATCGGGACATTGTTCAGCGCTACAAGGCGCGTTTGCAGGCCTTGGGATACTGCCGCAGCCTGACTGCCAAGTGTCTCCGAACGATCCTGCATCTCATCACGTGGCTGTCATTGAACGGGGCAGGCATCGAGACGCTCGACATTCGCGTCCTGCATCACTTCCTGAACCATGACTGCGCCTGTCCCGGCCCGCACGGCTACCGCAAGAACCTCCAACGCGGCGGATGGCATCTGCACCGGTTCCTCGGCTTCCTCATGGAAACGGGACGCGCGCGGATGCCTGCGGAGATCGAGGCTGGCGGCCGCGTGGTGGAGGCGTTCCTTCAATCACTCGTGGGACAGGGATATGTGCCGGACTCGATTGCCGCATACCGCAAGCGCTGTCGGCACCTCATCGTCTGGCTCTACCTGCACGATATCGCACTTGTCGGGATCGATGACGAAGTCGTGTCCCGCTTCCTGTCCCATGACTGCGCTTGTGTGCATCCCCACTTCTTCTCCAGGGGCAACAGGTTCGTCGGCAGCCGGAACAGCAGATCCAGAATCGGGGTGTTCATCGATTATCTGATCGATGCGGGTATCGCTCCGCCGCGCCACACCCGACCGAACAAGGAGCACGAGGTTCTGCTGCACCAACTCGGCATGACCCTGCCGCAACAGCCCGCGCCGCGGATCTCCACCTGACGGCGAGCGGGACTGCCTCTCCGTTCGGCACCGTGTAGCGCCGACCTTTGGGGGGCCGATCAAGGCTATTCAAAGAGTTAGCATCCTCACGACCTCCGAGTTGCGGAAGTCGGGCTAAATCCCGCAGTTGCGGGTTGGGGGCGAGCGGTTTTCGGTGTCGATTTCAGCCCGCGGGCGCGTGTTGAGGCGGCGGAAGCCAGGGCTGTCGGCCGGGCTCGCGGCCACGCAGATACTTCTTGAGCGCTTCCGCCAGGATCCGGCGCCAGCGGTCCTCGGCGCTCAACTGCTCCGTACTTCGCACCAGGGTCCGGAAGAAGCTGGCGTTCCGCCGCAAAGCCGCGACCAGCGGCCCCCGCAGCCCGTGGCTCGACGTCACCGTCAGGCGCGTCTGACCGGCATGCTGGGTCCGACGCGCAATCCCGTGCAGCAGAAGCAGCCGGCTGGTGATCGCCTCGCGGTGGTGGTCGGGATCAGCCCGCCGCACGAACAGGCTCCACCAGTTGCAGGTCAGCACGATCAGGCGGACCATGTGCTGGCAGCGCTTCAGGTCCCGCGTGGTGAAGCCGCCCCGCCCCAACCCCACTGGTTCTTCAACTCGTCGAAGGCGTTCTCCGCGTCAGCCCGATCCCGGTAGAACCGGACGATCGAGAGCACCTCCAGATCCGGCGATGTCGCCAGAATCGCGAACTCCCACACCTTGGTGCTTGGCTGTGCGTCGGTCCAGAACAGATCGCCCTGACCGTCGTCTGCGCGCGTCAGCGCCACCGTCCCGGGAAGCCGGCGGCGCAGCACAACGACGCGACGCGTCCGGCTCCAGCCATGCAAGCGAAGCTCGGCCTCGACACCCCACCAGCCCTGGCCCGCGTCCACCCATCCGTCACGCCCCATCGGGCGCTCGGCAAGCCGGCGCGCTCCCTTCGTAAGGCGCAGCTTGAACAGATAGTCGAGACCGGCCGTTCTTCCGCGCCGCGCACGGTCTCGTGCTCTGCCACCTGCATCTCGGCGCGTGGAACGACGCCGTCGACCTGATGAACGCGATGCTCGTCTGGAACCCGGGAGACA
>JAJEBJ010000491.1 GCA_022822575.1 Alphaproteobacteria bacterium
CACGTTGCTGTCGGCTCTCCCGCAAAGGAGGCACGCTGGTCCTCCCATCCATCTGCCGAACACACATCGACGCCACGCCAGAAACGAACCCCGGACCGAGAAGATGGTCGATACGGCACTTGCCGCCGATCTTCTGGAGTGGGCGCGGCGAGGGGAAAGGGAATGGGCCCTCGTTCTCTCCGAGGACGACGACGTGGTTCCCCCGCTCTTCACGGCCGAAGCCTGGATCCGGCCATGCGGAGGTCGCGCGTTCCTCTTGAGATCTTCCCGGCGAACCGCCTATCTCAAGCTGGACGGTCTCCTGATGGAGTGAACGCATGACTGACTCTCTATCCCGCCTCCGCGACGAGCTGGCCGTCTTCTCCGACCTCGGCACCGACCCGCCGCGGGTGATGTCTCACGGCGACCGTGTGATGGTACGGATGGTTCGAAGCGGCGACGAGTTGCAGATCGAGTTCCCCGACCGCGGCGACGGCCGGGTGATCGAGCATCCCCCCAACGGCGCCCCGCCGCGACCTCACGCCTTGTACAAGGCCCTGCTGGCGTCGGAAGCGTTCAGCAACCTCGGGCTCTGGGCCAATCACCAGAAGACCGTCCTGAAGGGCACCTTGAAGGGCGTCGACGCTCGTATTCGTGTCGTGGGAGTGATGCACGGAGAGACGCAGCCTCTCGACATCAACGCCCTCGACGGCCATCTCGTGCCCCGTGACTGTGACGAGCCGTCAGTCCGCGTCATGCTGATAGACGGCCCGGCGGGTATCGGAAAGACCAAGTTCATTGAATTGCTGGCTGCCTCGCGCGCCGACAGATTCCGCACGACAGGCCGTCCCCTCGTCCTGCACGTGCAGAGCCGGGGACGCGTGCTCACGTTCCTCCAGGACCTCATTGCGTTCAGCCTGCAACGGTTGCGACTGCAGGTGGCTTTCGACCAGCTTCCCGTGCTGGTGCGCCACGGACTCGTGACGCTTGCCATCGACGGTTTCGACGAGCTCGGGGATCCCAACGGATACGATCTTGCGTGGGCTCAGGTGAATGATATCGTCTCGCAGATTCGCGGCAAGGGCACCCTTGTCCTCGCAGGTCGCGAGACCTTCATCGGACCCGAGCGGATATCGAAGACGATCACTTCGCTGGGACGACACGACGCACTCGATGCACTGACCCTGCTGCCCCCCGATCCGACGGAGGCCAAGAGATGGCTGCGAACCAGGGGCTGGTCGGAGAACGACATCGAATCCGCCGACGCGCTCTTCGACCCCGGCTCCTATGCACTGCGGCCCTTTTTTCTGGCCCAGCTTGCCGACCGCAAGGCGGTTTCGGCGATCCGCGAGAATGCGGGCGGCCATCCGCTCGCGTTCCTCGTCGAGATGATGCTGGATCGGGAAGTCGCCAAGTTCGGCGAAGCGATCGACCGGGTCCTCTCCGCCGGGCAGCGCCGCGATTTCTTGCGGACCCTTCTTCAAGAGATCGCCCGAGACATGGCCGACGATCAGTCAGAAGCCATCGACGAGGTAGTGCTCGCGTGGCTCGTCGAGTTCGCGGTGCCGGAAGGTCTGGATCCGGCGTCTGTCTCTCTGCTGAAGAACCGGGCCGCCGTCGTCGCCTTTCTGGAGAATGACGATGCGCCGAACTATCGGCGGTTCGCGTCGTCGCAACTGTTCAACTATTTTCTCGCCGATCTGGCCGTCGACGCGGTGTCGAAAGACGAGATACCGAAGTTCATCAGGCGCAACATCCTGGGCGCAGATTTTCTCGCCGCGTTCAGCGATCTGGTTTTGGATGCCGCGATGGAGCCGAAACGCGTTCACGACTTCTTCCAGGCCGCATCCCGGACGGCACGGACCTGGCTGAACATCGATCGAGGGGCTCGAAACCTCGGTGCGCTGCTCGTAACGGCACTTCCCGCGATGAACGGCGGACCCGACCTGCGTATCGAGGGAATCGAGACGGACGAATCGCTGATCCAGGGCACGGCACCGGAGGCCGTGATATCGAACGCGGCAGTCAACCAGCTCGACGTCCAGGGCGCGGATCTTGGGTCAGTGACGTTCGAGAACTGCTGGATCGGGACACTCATCGTGGACGAGACGACACGGGTACCGCCTTCCTGTCCGGTTCCGGACCGCATTCGGCGCAAGAGCGTCGGCGCGAGAGACGACTCGGTGTTGGAAGGGTCCAAGGAGATCAACAACTGGCTCGACCAGCATGGAAGGACCCAATCCGTCGCGCAGCGGGACGATGCCGAGCTCATGCCCAGCGACCTGCGCAAGGACGAGTCGGTGAGGTTGCTCCAACGCGCCTGCCGCCACCTCGCGTTCTGGATTCCCAACGAGCCGCACAAGGACAGCTACTTCGCCAGGATTGTCGACAATCCGCGATGGTTCGATGTGCTTGACTTGCTGAGACAACACGACTTGGTGCGAGAGACCAAACGACTGTCTGCATCTGGACGCACGCTCACGTTCGTGCACATCAAGCGCCGAATGGACATCCTGATAGCCGATCCCGAGGACACTCAGATTCGGGACTTCTACTCGTCTCTGGTCGAGAGAATCCGCCGCCACCCAGCCTGAGATGCCCGTCTTTGTTTACCGGGTAAAATCGAGAAAATCCGTGAAGTGGTGTGCAGCTTCCGGCCGCATGTGCCGATACGTGGAGCATGGCCGGCAAGAGCGGCGGAGGCGGCGGCTCGGAGGCGCCCCGGCGA
>JAJEBJ010000315.1 GCA_022822575.1 Alphaproteobacteria bacterium
CCTCGGGCACGATGACCTCGCGCACCATCTTCTTCGTCGATCCCGTGACCGCCCTGCGCTCGAGTTGCTGCTGACGCAGCTTTTCGCGGGCCCGCCTTGCGGCCGCGAGGCTGCGCGCCCGCTCCTCGCGATCCTCCTCGTTCAGGGCTTGGGCTACGGTGAGCTTGCCGCTCCGGCGTCGGCCGGCGGCGCGCTTCCCCGGGGCCAGAGCGGAACGTTTCTGGTCGCGCTTGCCTCGCCGGGGCTCCTCCTCGGCAACTGAGACGGGTGCGACAGTCTCGGCCGCCGAAGGATCCTCGCGTTTCTCGACCGTGTCGCGCTGTCTGTCGAGTTGGCGCCTGGCCTGCTCCTCTGCCCGCCGACGGGCCTCTTCCTCCTGTTCGCGGCGTTCCGCCTCCTCGCGGGCGCGGCGTTCCGCCTCCTCGCGCTCAACCTTGAGTCTCGCTTCCTCCTCGGCCCGCAAGCGCTCCTGTTCGCCCGCCAGGACGCGGGCCTCCTCATCAGCCTTCTGCGCCTGCTCGAGGGCACGCGCACGGCTTTCGCGCTCTTCGGGACTGAGATGCCGCAGAACCAGGGATGATCGCCGGCTGGTTTCCTCCTTCGCCGGCGTTGCGGTCTCCTGCTCCCTGGTGGGCTCGCTCACCTCCGGTTCAGGCGTGGCAGGCCTGGCATCAGCGCCTTCCTGGCGACCGACACGCAGGGTGCGCCGCTTCTTGACCACGACAGCGACGTTCTTCTTGCGGCCATGGCTGAAGCTCTGCTGTACGGAGCCGCTGACTTCGGTCGTCTTGCGCTCGACCTGCCTGCGCCCGCCGAGACTCAGCGTTGGCTTGCGTGGGCCTTCGTCCGTGGTTGCCATCCCTCAGGTTCCTTCCATGCCATGTTCGGCGGGTCTTCGAAATCCCGCGAGGCGGGCACACTCCCGGGCGATTCTGGTGGCGAGGCCACCGGAATGAAGAGCCACGTGCACCGCATCGCTCCGGCCGAACGCCTCGCCGAGTTCCACGCGATCCAGGACACGCAACACCGTGACGGACGACCGTCCGGTCAGTTTCTCGAGGCCGGCACGCGAGCCGTCACGAGCGTGCAACAGGAGACTTCCGTCCCTTGAGACGAGAGCGCGGCACTTCTCGAATCCACACACGGCCTCGCCCGCCCGGCGGGCGAATCCCAGGAGCTCGACGATCCGCCTGACAAGCAGGCCTTCCACGGAGTCGGCGAGATCGGACCGGGCAGCCACGGACCTCTTGAGGCCGCGGCTGAACTGCTTCCTGGCAACCGCGCGGTCGATGGCGTCGCGCCTGGCGGAAACCCACACACCCCGACCGGGCAGGCGTTCCGCCAGGTCCGGCACAATGTCCCCGGACGGCGCCAGCACGAACCGTACCAGCCCCGACCTGTCGACGGACCTGCCGGTGGCTATGCAGCGCCGCTGGACATTAGTGTTCGGACCGGGCATCAGCGTTGTCACTTTGCGCGGACGACCCGGTCGCGTGGCCGTCTTCTTCACCCTCGAACCAGTGGGCACGTGCCGCCATGATGATGGCGTTGGCATCTTCCGGTGTCAGGTACGTGCCGGGCAGGTAGTCCTGCAACAGCTCGTCGGCTGCCAGATCGGCCAGTTCATCGAGAGTCTTGATTCCCTTCTCGCCCAGTTCGACAAGGAAGGCCGGCGTCAATCCATCAACGGCGGCGACGTCGTCCTCGACACCGAGCTCACGGCGCCTGGCGTCGAACTGAAGGTCGCGTTCCTGGACGAATGCGATGGCCCGGTTCTGCAGTTCCTGGGCGATCCCCTCGTCGAGACCCTCGATGGAAAGCAACTCCTCGGTGGATTCGAAGGCGATCTCCTCGACCTCCGAGAACCCCTCGGTCACGAGGAGTCTGGCGAGCACGTCATCGACATCGAGCGCTTCCATGAAGTGCTCGGACTGCACGCGCATTTCATTGGTGCGGCGCTCCGATTCGCCGCTTTCCGTCATGATGTCGATGTCCCAGCCCACGAGCTGCGAGGCGAGGCGCACATTCTGGCCGCGCCGGCCGATCGCCAGCGACAACTGGTCATCGGGCACCACGACCTCCATGCGCCGTTCCGCTTCATCCATGACGACCTTGGCCACCTCGGCGGGTTGCAGGGCGTTCACGACAAAGGTGGCGGTGTCCGGCGACCAGGGAATGATGTCGATCTTCTCGCCGCCCAGTTCGTTGACGACGGCCTGAACGCGGCTTCCCCGCATGCCGACGCAGGCGCCGACAGGATCGATGGAGTCGTCATTGGTCCGCACGGCGATCTTGGCCCGACTCCCGGCATCGCGAGCGACGGCGCGAATCTCGATGATGCCGTCGTAGATTTCCGGAACCTCCATCTCGAAGAGCTTGCGCATGAAATCCGGGTGCACGCGCGAGATGAAGACCTGAGGTCCACGGGACTCCTGGCGCACGTCGTAGACGTAGGCCCTTACCCGGTCGCCACGGCGCAGGGGTTCGCGCGGCAGGCAGTCGTCGCGCCGCAGCATCGCCTCGGCACGTCCGAGATCGACGATCTGGTTGCCGCGCTCGTCGCGCTTGACGACACCGTTGATGATCTCTCCGACACGGTCCTTGAATTCGTTGTACTGGCGGGCGCGCTCGGCCTCGCGGACCTTTTGCATGATGGTCTGCTTGGCGCCCTGGGCCGAGATGCGTCCGAATTCGACCGGTGGCAGATCCTCGGTGATGAAGTCCCCGACCTCGGCGACGGGGTTCTTGCGGCGTGCCTCCTCGAGAGTGATGTGCAGGCCCGGCTGCAGCTCGACATCATCGGCGATGACCTCGCGATAGAGCAGCAGCGCCACCGCACCGGACGTGCGATCAATCTCGACCCTGATGTCGAGTTCACCGTACTTCTTCACCGCAGCGCTCTGGATTGCCTGTTCGAGTGCCTCGATCACGGTCTCGCGCTCGATGCCCTTTTCTGTCGCCACGGTCGCCGCAATCTGCAGCAGGTCCCGATGCGCCACGTTCGCCACGTTCGTCACAGCCGCCATGATCCTATCCTGCTTCGGCCCGCACCGGTCCGCCGGCCGGCTGCGCCGTTCCCTTGATCAGTTCGTCATTGAGGACAAGTTTCGCTTCGACAATATGGGCAAACGGCAGACTGACGATTGAGCCGGGAGACTGTTCCATCTGCACGTTGCCGTCGGCCATGCCGGCGAGTCGGCCCTGGAATCTCTTTCTGCCGTCGAGCGGCGGATCGATGGACGCCGTCGCCTCGAACCCGGCGAACCTGCTGAAATCCTCCTGGCGTACCAGGGGGCGGTCGATTCCGGTGGAACTCACCTCGAGATCGTAGGATCCCGAAACCGGATCCTCGGCATCGAGATGGGCGCTCACAAGGCGGCTCACCATGGCGCAGTCATCGATCGTCGCGCTGTCGCCGTCGGCGCGTTCGATCATGACCTGCAGCACCCTGCCCTGGCGGTTGAACATCTTCACCCGCACAAGGTGGAAACCGATGCTCGCCACGCTCGGTGCGATCAGACTTTCGAGCCTGTCCTCCAGTGTCGTGTCCTCCACAACTGTCATACGTCAGGGACGCGCCGGGGGCGCCTCGACGCCGCTCCATTCTATGGTTCAAGTACACTGGTTGAGTATACGCGCGGACACCCTGGCCCACACCCCGGCCACTCCGGAGAACCACATCCCCGAAGCGCGGCGAGTGTAGCGAGGATGCCGCCAAGGGCAAGCGATTTCCGCACAGCCTGCCTCTTGACACCCGGCACGCCGCCCCCGCATGTGTCTCGTCCATGAATGGTCACATCGTCTGGTTGAGGCCGGAACGGTCCTACGGCTTCGTGCGCCCGGTCGACGGCGGTGGCGACATGGTGTTCGATGCCGACGGCACGACTCACGCCAGACTGGGCGCCATTGCTCCCGGCATGGCTGTCCACTTCATGGTGCGCCATGACGGCCAGGGTCCTGTGGCAGTGATCCTGGGAGCCGGGCACCTCGATGACGACACACTGTAGGATGCGATTTCATGACGGACCGTGAGCCTCCTGCAATCCTCGACCAGGACCCCCACGCCGTCGTCCGGGACGAACGCGATCTCGAGGCCGCCATCGGCAACCAGATCCGCCACCACCGGCGGCAGCTCGACATGACCGTGACTGAACTTGCGGCTCAGGCCGGTGTATCGTCCGGTATGCTCTCGAAGATCGAGAACGGCCATACGTCGCCTTCCCTGAGCACCCTGCAGCGCCTGGTTGGCGCCCTCAATGTTCCGTTTACCGCACTCTTCCAGAGATTCGAGGAACAGCGCGACGCCAGTCATGTCAGGGCGGGAGAAGGCCTCAAGATCGAACGCCGGGGGACGCGCGCCGGCCACCAGTACGCCCTGCTCGGCCACGGCGTTCACAAGGAAGTCGCCGTCGAACCCTACATGATCACGCTCACCCACGAATCCGAGGTCTTTCCCCTGTTCCAGCACGACGGCCAGGAGTTCCTCTATGTCGTCGAGGGCGCCATGGTCTACCGCCATGCCGGAAGCAGCTACCGGATGGAGGTCGGCGATTCCCTCTTCTTCGATGCCGATGCCCCGCACGGGCCCGAAACCCTGATTCGGTTGCCGGTCAGGTTTCTTTCCGTCATTGTGTATCCCCGCCGATGACTTAAACGGGAGGCACATGCCGGGGCTCGAACGGTTCAGGGGCGACGCGCCGGTTCCCGACATCGTCGGGGCGCTCCGGCGTGATGGCGCGGCCATCGTCGAGAACTTTGTCGACGATGCCGTCGCCGACGAGGTGCGGGGCGACTTGCGCGAACCCTTTGACCGGGTGGGGCGGTCCACCGAGAGCGACTTCAACGGCTACACCACCTTGCGCGTCAATTCGGTCCTCGACATCTCGCCGGCATCCGCCGGCATCGTCGGTCACCGTGGCATGATGCAGGTGCTCGACGCCATTCTGCTCGACCACTGCACGTCCTATCTCATCGGCAGTTGCACGGCCATCGAGATCCACCCGGGCGAGACCGGGCAGGTTCTCCACCGGGACGACACGATCTATCCCGTCCAGATCCCCGGCGTCGAGCTGCAGGTCTCGGTCATGTGGTCCCTCGAGACCTTCACCGACCTCAACGGAGCCACCCGGCTCGTCCCGATGAGCCATCGCTGGCCGCCATGGCGCTCTCCCGGGCCTGACGACCCCGTGCTGTCGGCCGAGATGCCGAAGGGATCGGCGCTCTTCTATCTTGGATCCATATGGCACGGCGGCGGAGCCAACAACGACGATCGGCCCCGTGCCGGACTCATCAACACCTACTGCCTCGGCTGGCTGCGCCAGGAGGTCAACCACATTCTCTCCGTCCCCCGCGAAACCGCCGCCACCCTGCCGGAACACCTCCAGCGCCTCATGGGCTACAACGTCTATGACGGCATGCTCGGGTACTATCCGAGCGACAATGGCCGCGTGCCCTTGAGCGACATGAAGGGCGGCGCCATGTGGGGCTGGCATCGCGACTGACCCCTCCATCCCTGACCACTGCCGGAAGCACGCCATGATCCAGACCTACCTGCGCGACCAGATCGACTGGGAGCAGCCCTTCACCAGCGAGGAATACGCCCGTCGCCGGCAGCGCACGAGACAGGCCATGACCGAGGCCGGTCTCGAGGCTCTCTTCGTCACCAACCCCGCCGATCTCACGTGGCTCACCGGCTACGACATGATCTGGTATCACCTCGAGAACCTCACCGGGCTCCTGGTGCGCGCCGGAAGCGACGACACTCTCTTCTTTGACGGTCGTGGCCACACGACGATCATTTCCACCACGCCGGAAATCCGTGACGTGTGCTGGCTCAACCACGAATCCGTGGAGAGCGAGTGCCGCCAGATCGCCGGAGCCCTTGCCGATTTCGGCC
>JAJEBJ010000011.1 GCA_022822575.1 Alphaproteobacteria bacterium
GGCCGAAATCAGGCACAGGTTGAGTATGGAGAGAGCCACCACCCAGGACTGTCCCAGACCCGTGATGACGAGAAGGGCCACCATCGCAGCAAGGCAGAGCATTCCGCGGGTTGACATGATCAGATGACCTTGCCCCTGAAGATCCCGGTCGGGCGGATCAGAAGCACCACGATGAGAATGATGAAACTGACGGCGAACTTGTACTCCGTCGCCATGACCTGGATGAGCCCCTCGGGTTGCCAGCCTTCGGGAAACAGGTAGATGAGGAACTTGCGGTAGGCATAGGTGAGAGCAATCTCGGAGAATGCGACCACGTATCCGCCGATGACGGCGCCGAGAGGGTGTCCGATGCCGCCGACAATGGCAGCGGCAAATGTGGGCAACAGCAGGTTGAAGTAGGTGTAGGGCCTGAAACTCTTGTCGAGGCCATAGAGGGTGCCGGCCACGGTGGCGAGTGTTGCGGAAATGAGCCACGCCACCATCACGATGCGCTCGGGGCTGACACCGCTCAGGAGCGCCAGGTCCTCGTTGTCCGACCACGCCCTCATCGCCTTGCCTGTGCGCGTTCGCTGCAGGAACCAGAAGAGCAGTGTGCCGGCAAGGCACGTCACGGCGACGGTGAGGCCTTGCGAGACCTTGATGGCGAGTCCCTCCTGCAACCCGGTCGCGTCCCTGAACTCCCGCACCTTGAGAAGGAACCGCGCGCCATCGTCCAGACTCCTGTCCTTCGTGCCGATCGCCATCCGAACAAGGCCGTTCATCACCAGCATGACGCCGAAAGAGGAAATGACGAACATGATCGCCGGGCTTCTCTTGCGGCGGTGGAATCGGTAAACGCAACGATCGGTCAGAAGGCAGATCCCGATAGCCGCGGCAATGCCTGCAGGCATGGCAATAAGCGCCGTCGGCAAGGGCCTGATGGTGAGGCCGAAGTCCTGGAACAGCCAGATTGCGAAGATCGTGACCATGGTTCCGAACGCCATGACATCGCCATGAGCAAAATTGGCGAAGCGGAGAATGCCGAAGATGATGGTGAGGCCCAGGGCGCACAGAGCCAGTTGTGAACCATAGGCAATGCCGGGAACCAGCACGAAGTTGGTGAACAGGACACCGGCATTGAGAATGTCGTCCACCATCAGCCTCCCAGAAACGAACGGCGGACGTTCTCATCGGCCAGCAGTTCCCTGCCACTCGCCGTATGCCGGTTCTCCCCGGTCACGAGAACATAGCCCCGGTCAGCGATGGAAAGGGCCTGGGCGGCATTCTGCTCGACCATGAGAACCGCAACGCCGCTGGCGCGAATGCCGATGATGCGATCGAAGAGATCGTCCATCACGATCGGCGAAACACCGGCTGTCGGCTCATCGAGCATGAGGACATCGGGTTCCGTCATCAGCGCACGTGCGACGGCAACCTGCTGACGCTGGCCGCCTGAGAGTTCACCGGCCGGCTGCCGCAGCCTGTCCTTGAGAACCGGAAACAGTTCGAGAACGCTCGCGAGCGTTTCCGAGACATCATCCCGGCGCAGGAATGCGCCCATCTCGAGGTTCTCCCGGACGGTCATCCCGGCAAACACGTTGGCGGTCTGAGGCACGAAGGCCATACCGCGGCGCACCCGTTCGCGCATCGGCAGTCCCGTGATGTCCGAATCATCGAGCATGATCCTGCCACGGCTAAGGTCGATCATGCCGAAGATTGCCCGCATGGCTGTCGACTTTCCGGCCCCGTTGGGTCCGACGATGACGACAATCTCGCCCGCCTCGACCCGGACGCTGCAACCGTGGAGAATGTCGGCGCCGCCGTATCCACCCGTCATGTCTTCGCCGACGAGCACTTTCATGAAACTACTCGCGCCCCTCGGCGGCCGAGGTAGGCTTCGATGACGCGGGCATCGGATGTGACATCCAGCGCGCTCCCGGTCGTCAGTACCTTGCCCTCGGCCATCACCACCACGGGGTCACACAGGCGAGAAACAAAGTCCATGTCGTGCTCGATCATGCAAAAGGTGTAACCGCGCTCCCGGTTGAGCCGGATGATGGCATCACCGATGGATCGCAGCAGGGTGCGGTTGACGCCGGCGCCCACCTCGTCGAGAAGAACGATCCTGGCATCAACCATCATGGTCCGTCCGAGTTCAAGGAGCTTCTTCTGCCCCCCGGAAAGATTGCCGGCCACTTCATCTGCGACCTCATCGAGATCAAGGAACTCGATCACTTCAGAAGCTTTCCTGGCGACGGCCTCCTCTTCGTGGCGGACGCGTGAGGGCTGCAACCAGACCTTGACGAGACTTTCACCTGACTGGTTTCCCGGAACCATCATCAGGTTTTCGCGCACGGTAAGGCGGGAGAATTCCTGAGCGATCTGGAAAGTTCGCAGCAGGCCGCGATGAAACAGTTCGTGGGGTGGCAGACCGGTGATGTTCTCGTCGTGAAGCCAGACCTCGCCGGAGGTCGGCGACAACATGCCGGCAATGATGTTGAAGAGCGTGGTCTTGCCGGCGCCATTGGGACCGATGAGCCCTGTGATCGTCCCCTCATCGATGGTCAGGGAAACGCCGTCCACGGCCCTCAGACCCCCGAAGTGCCTGGTCAGGGCACAGATTCGGATCATGCGAATGATCCGGCAGACAAAGGGATCTGGCGACCGTCAGCCGCCAGATCCTGATGAAACGTCAGTGGCTCAGTGAATGGAGACAGTCTCGAATGCGCCGTCGACGATCGCCAACCGCTTGTACGAACCAAAGGACTCACCGATATCCGTCAGTTCCACGCCTGTGGCGCCGACATAGTCGATGTCGCTCCCCTCGGCGAGGAGAGCAAGACCGCGGGCGAGGTCACCCGGTCCGATGGCCTCGCCTGGAGCATTGGCAACCCCAAGCAGGCTGGAGCTGACAGCCGCCGAGTCGGTCGAGCCGGCCGCCTGGATGGCAAGCGCAATGAGAGCTGCTGCGTCATAGGAATTGCCGCAGAACGGGCAGTCTCCCGCCCTGCCGTTGTCCATGGCGTAGCTGGCATACTCGGCAGCCTCGGGGGCGTCGGAACCCGGCAGCGTGCCGATCGTGTTGGCTGCTGCATCGCCAAGCGCTTCGATGACAGCGTCACCGATCATGCCGTCCGCGATGACGAAATTCTCGAAGGCGCCGGTGTCGACGGAAGCCTGAATGATTCCCTTTCCGCCCTGGTCGGCATAGCCGAAGACGGCGAGATGCTCCGCTCCGGACGCTGCCAGGTTGGCGACTTCCGCTGAATAGTCCCCCTTGCCGTCTTCATGGGGAACCGTGGCGGCCACGCTTCCACCGAGAGCCTGGAACGCTCCTTCAAAGCTCGCCGCCAGACCTTTGCCATAGTCATTGTTGGTGTAGGTGACGGCGACGCTGGTGACGCCTTCGCTCACCAGAATCTCGGCAATCACCTCGCCCTGGCGGGCATCGGAGGGGGCCGTGCGGAAGAACAGGCCGTTGTCCTCGATCGTCGTCAGGGCTGGCGATGTTGCCGATGGCGACACGATGACGATTCCGTTGGGCACGGCGACATTGTTGGTGACGGCAATGGTGACGCCTGAACAGTCCGCCCCCATGATCGCGACAACGGAATCAGAGGTCACGAGGCGTTCGGCCGACGCCGTTGCCGCGGCGGCATCGATGCAGGTCGAATCACCACGCACGGACACGATCGAACGGCCATCGAGCAACGCACCTGATGCCGTGACTTCCTCCAGGGCGAGTTCCGCTGCCTCCGCCATGTCAGGGGTGAGGGATTCGATCGGCCCGGTGAAGCCAAGCAGGACTCCAACCTTGATGTCGTCGGCCATGGCGAGCGATGCCGACCCTATCGTCAAGGCCACCGCCCCGACCATGGACGTGATTCGCGCAGTGTTCAAAAGTCTCATGTCATGTGATCTCCCGATGTTCGTGTTCTGCAGCAAAGGTTCCGACCGGGCCGCTTCAGACCCGGAGAACGGAAGTATGTCACGGGGCCGGTCGACCGGCAATTGAACCGGAGCCTCCCCTGAGGCCTGCAAGGGCTTCGATGTGGTCGATTCCAAGACCGCAACATCCTCCCAGGACACGCACTCCCTTGTCGATCCAGTGGCGAGCCTCACTGACGAGGTCCGCCGGGGCGATGATGTCAGTGAATTGCCACTCGGGCATGCGGAAGAATCCCGAATCGGGATAGGCGCTCATCGGCCCCTTCCATCTCCTGCGCAGAATGTCCAGCGCCGGACCGGTGGCATGAACATTACTGTGCATGACACCCACAACGTCCGGCCTGCCCTTCAGGGCCGTTTCGACACAGTCGGAAAACGGATAGTCCTCCCACACATAACTGACGATCTTTCCGTCAACAGACCGGGCGCTCAGGCCGCACCAGTATGGAAGTCCGGTCTCGCTTGCCGCCTCCAGGGCCAGATCCATATGCATTGGCCGCGACATCATCTCGAGAAGAATCAGATCGACACCGGCCTCACACCCCGCCGATGCCACCTCCTGGAAATTGGCGAGCACGACGTCGGGGGACGGACGCAGCGAAGGATCGTCGCGAGCATCCCCGGGAATCATGGGCATCTGGTGGGAAAGGGAGAGGGCTACGGCAACGTCACGACCGCCTGACGTCCGATCACGGGCACGCTGGGCAATCTCCACTGCCCGGCGGGTGAGATGGGCCACCCTGTCGCCTGCCCCCTCCTGTTCCAGCATGTGCCGGGCGTTGGAAAACGTGTTGGCGCTGATGATGTCGGCTCCTGAGCGGATGTAGTCCTCGTGGATCTCGAGCAGGAGCTGGGGTGCGAGCTCCGTGGCAAGGGCACACCATGCGCCTGAACTCATCGGCGCTCCCCTTCTCTCGAGTTCGGTTCCCGTGGCGCCATCGAGTACGAGAATGTCGCCTCCATCGAGACGCTGGTTCAGGGTCACCATACTTCGGGTTCCTCAGCACACGGTTGGATTGATGATTGCCGGCGTCACAAACACTTGTTGAGTCCCTTCAATCATGCATAAATTGTCTCCCACAACTTTGGGAGGTCAAACCCTGCAATGATCAGCCATCCTATCAATCGGCGCTTCGTCCTGAAGGGAACGGCAGCGGCCGGAGGAGTACTCGCCGCGCCTTCTGTCCTGCGGCGCGCCTGGGCTGCAGAGCCGATCAAGGTGTCGTCCTACGGCGGCTACTTCGAGGACATGCTGTCCCAGTACGCCTACCCTGCCTTCACGAAGGAGACGGGCATCGAGGTCGAGACCATATCCCAGCCAGGTGGATTCCAGTGGTTCGTCACCCTGAAGAACAGCATTGCGGCCGGCAGTCCCGCGGTTGACGTCACAATGGCGGCTCAGGGTTCGATGCGCCGGGCCACGGAAGTCTTCATTCCCCTGGACGAAGTGAACATTCCCAACCTCCAGAACGTCCATGACTACCTCATCCTGCGCAATGACATGGGGAGCCCGATCGGGGCGCCGGTGCTGGCCTGGTATGCCACATTCGTCACCAACACCGAGAGATGGCCGGATCCTCCGGTCTCGTGGGGTGACGCCTGGGATCCGAAGTTCGAGGGCGAGCTTGGATGGGGCCGACCGATGAGTTCGAGTTATCTCATCGATGTCATCACCACGGTGTTCTTCGACGGCAACACAGAGATGATGGAAACCGACGAAGGTCTCATCACCTGCATGGAAAAGGCTGCCGAACTCAAGAACAACGTTCGCCTGTGGTTCAACGACGAAGGTCAGTTCCAGGCGATGTTGCAGTCGGGTGAGTTGACTGCCGGTCAGTACTACCACGACGTCACCTGGGTGATGGCCTCCGACGGCTTTCCGGTACGTTCCACCTTCCCCAAGGAAGGCGGAATTATCGATTACGGTTCCTGGTGCATCGTCCAGGGGAGCGACAAGGTCGATGTCTGCAACGAATTCATCAACTGGTCGGTTTCTCCCGAAGCGCAGACCGTGATCACGGACAACCTGTGGACGGCACCCGTTCTGGCACGGAGCATGCTGCCGGACCTCAGCGATGAGGCGTTCGAACGGGCCTCGAGCACGATCAAGCCGATCATCCCCAACTACCAGCTCTACGTCGACAAGGGTGACTGGCTTGACGAGAAGTGGGAGGAATTCCTGGCAGACGTGTAATCCTGCCGGAATTGTCCCGACAAGGAGGGACCGGAGAGCCGTCTCCGGTCCCTCTTTTTGTGCGGTCTTGACCGACCCGCGTTTCTGCCTTGACAATCCCGTGCCGCGCTCCATGCCGGAGGTGTCACAGCATGTCTCTTGCCAGTCCTGTCACGCTTTGTGATCTCCTGAGGCGCCAGCAGCCCGGGATGACGCTCGAGCAGCCTTTCTATACGGACCCTGGCATCTTCGAGGAAGACCTCGACCGCATCGTCGCCAGACAGTGGCTCTACGTCGACCATGTCTCCGCGGTTCCCCAACCCGGGGACGTTCTCACATACGAGATTGCCGGAGAATCGATCATCCTGGTCAGAGGCAGGGACCGGGAGGTGCGCGCGTTCTTCAATGTCTGCCGCCACCGTGGGTCGAGGATCATCACGAAGCCGTGCGACCATGTCCGCACCCTCACCTGCCCCTATCACGCCTGGACCTGGGATCTTGAGGGCAAACTCGTCAGGGCACGATCGATGGCCGATGATTTCCGGCCGGAGGACTGGCCGCTTCACGCGTGCAGGACACGCATCTATCAGGGGCTTGTCTTTATCTGTCTTGCCGAAGAGGGCGATGATGCTGTCATCGAATTCGATCTGATTGCTGATCGCCTCGACCCCTATATCGAGAACCATTGCCTAGGCGCCGCGAAGGTCGCTGCACGCAAGTCCTATCCCACGGCCGGGAACTGGAAGCTTGCAGTGGAGAACTTTCGGGAGTGCTACCACTGCGCTCCGGCACACCCCGGCTACACATCGGTCAATGCCTATGTGCTCGATGGAGAGCGTGACCAGCAGGCACGCTCCGAGACCGTGGCTGCATGGGCCGCGACGTGGGAGGAACGGGGGATCGTCACGCGCAGCACGGGTCTCTGGGGGGACAGTTTCGATGAATGCCAGCCCCACGCGGCCATGCGGCAACCCATCAGGGAGGGTTACAGAACGCTCTCAAGAGATGGCCGACCCGTGGCTCCGCTCATGGGCCGACTCACCGACTGGGATGGCGGAGAGACACTCATGGTGTTCGGACCGCTGTTCTACGTCTACCTTGCCGGGGATCATGCGGCGCTCTTTCGTTTCACGCCTGTTCACGCGACCCACACGGATGTCGAGGTGACATGGCTGGTCAATGGCGATGCGCGTGAAGGCGAGGACTACGATGAGGAGCGTCTCACGTGGATGTGGGACGTCACCACCATCGAAGACACCAGGATCATCGGCGACAACCAGCTCGGCGTGAATTCACGGCGTTATCGACCGGGCCGATACTCCACGAGAGAGCGGGCAACGACGAATTTCGTCGAGTGGTACAAGAGACGCATGGGAGACAGCGCATGACCATCGAATTGAAGAGGATTGAATCGGCATCCGATACCACTGGTCTTGCCGAAGCCCTTGAGGCCGACGGTGCCGCCATTGTGAAGCGGGCACTCTCTCCTGCCCAGTTGACCGTCCTCAATGAGGACTTCGACCGGGCCCTCGATGGCATCGAACCCGGGCTGCGCCATCCTCCGTCGGAGTTCTTCGTCGAGTTCTACGGCAGCAAGACGATCAGAATTGACGGACTGCCCGGCAAGTCGAAGGCTTTCGTGGACCTTCTCGAAGACTCGTTCATGACGCGCATTGCCGACAGGCTGGTCCTTCCCCACTGCCAGCACTACCTGCTCAACACCGGACAGCTCATCCAGATCGGACCCGGGGAAAGCGACCAGTGGCTGCACCGGGACGAGAATGCCTGGTCCCATTTCGCACCGCCTCATCTCCTGCAGGTGGAGGCGATGTTCGCGCTGACCCGTTTCACCAAAGAGAATGGCTGCACACGGGTGGTCCCCGGCAGTCATCTCTGGGAGCAAGAGCGGGAAGCGAGAGAGGACGAGATTGGTCGTGCGGAGATGGATGCCGGCGATGCCCTCGTCTACCTGGGTTCGACGATCCACGGCGGCGGCGCCAACTCGACGTCGGACGAGTGGCGGCGGGGCATGTTTTTCGGTCTCGTCGTTGGCTGGCTGCGCACCGAGGAAAACCTCTATCTCTCCGTGCCTTTCGAAAAGGTTCGCGACATGCCGGAAATCGTCCAGGAACGCCTGGGATACCGTGCTCATGACGGTATCGGCGTCGTTGATGTCGGGGACCCGATGGCGCTCTTCCGGTGACACCGAGCGCTGACAGGCGCCATAAGGGCTGATACGGCAAACCGGCCGGCCGGACATCAGGCATTCCTCAGGCGCCGTCCAGATGGACGGGCCTGGCAATCTCCGGAGTGCTGGAGGACGCGACCATTCCCCTTATGATGGTGGCCGGAATGGAGCACCTAGACGAGGGCAACCATGGCTTCCGGAAGCTACTTCGAGTGGGACCCGATCCACGATGGCGACGACGTCATCAGGGACGCACTGGAGCATGCCAACGCGCCGGTGACGTTGGCTGCGCTCGTCCACCTCACCGGGGACGTCGAACTGCTTCGTGGCGACATCAGGGTCGACCACAGCCGTGCGCGCGACCTCCAGTGCGGTATCAGCGCGGAGCAGCAGGCAATCGTGCGAGCCAAGGCACTTCAGGCACTGATCGACTACCGTGACCGCGGCTGTCCTGCGCTGCCGCCACTCGATCCGGAAACACTGCGTGAGATCCTGCGGTTCATCATCGGGCAGGAACTCGATGAGGATTGTGTCCGTTTCCTGATAGAGGAATCCGAGTTCGAGAACGATGATGCCTACGGAGTGGGCGGGTTCGATGCCATTCCCGCCGACATCAGGCGCCGCTTTCACGTCGTTGTCGTCGGCGCCGGCATGTCGGGATTATTGGCGGGCTATCGGCTGAAGCAGGCAGGGCTCTCATTTACCATCGTCGAGCGCAGCGCCGAAGTCGGCGGCACATGGCACGACAACGTTTACCCCGGTTGCCGTGTCGACAATCCCAGCCATGTCTACGAGTACTCGTTCGCGCGCCACGACTGGCCGCAGTACTACTGTGCGCAGCCGGTTCTGAAATCGTACTTCGAACGCTGCGCCTCCGATTTTGGACTGCTCCCCCACATCCTGTTCGAGCGGGAGGTCGTCGGGGCCGACTTCGACGAGGAGAGCGGAACATGGGGCGTGACGCTTCAGGACCGCAACGGCACCACCACCTTGATGAAGGCCAATGCTCTCATCTGCGCGACCGGGCAACTCAACCAGCCGCGGCTTCCCGACCTCGATGGCGTGGGCGATTTCGAAGGTCCGGCGTTCCACTCGGCGCGCTGGGATCCTACCCTTGATCTGTCAGGAAAGCGGGTGGCGGTCATCGGAACCGGTGCCACCGCCATGCAGTTCGTGCCCGAGATCGCCCGACAGGCCCGCGAAGTCACGGTGTTTCAGCGCA
>JAJEBJ010000050.1 GCA_022822575.1 Alphaproteobacteria bacterium
GAAGGGGGCACGGTCCGCCCCCTGGTGGCCGCCACCTTCTCGCTCAGCGAGATCAGGCAGGCGCAACGCACCTTCATGGCCAAGACCCATGTCGGCAAGCTCGTTCTCATCCCACCGCCTGTGGAGGGGGAGACCCGGTGATGACGGGAGAAACGTGACCATGCCCGTCATCGATGGCGACAGACTGGTGCGCGACCTCGAGATGCTTCGCACGTTCGGCCAATGCGGCAACGGCGTGGTTCGCCAGTCCCTGAGCGAGGTCGACATGGAATCCCGACGCTGGCTGGTGGAGCGCATGACGAATGCGGGGCTCGACGCTCGCATCGACGGCATCGGCACGGTCTTCGGCCGCTCGCGAAACCCCGGCAAGGCGCTGCTCGTAGGCTCCCACACCGATACCCAGCCCACGGGGGGCTGGCTCGATGGCACTCTGGGGGTCATGTATGGCCTTGAGACGGTGCGCGCCTTTGCCGAGTCCCGCGAAACCCGGGATCTTGCCGTCGATGTCGCCTCCTGGATCGACGAGGAAGGCACCTTCTTCGGCCTTCTGGGAAGCAAGATGTTCTGTGGTCTCGTCGGGGAGGGCGACCTTGACGGGGCAAGCAGTGCCGACGGGACGACCCTGCATGCAGCGCTTCGTGATGCCGGTCTCGAAGGGCGTCCCCTTGAACGCTGTGTACCCGACCGGTACCGGGCGTACATGGAGGCCCACATCGAACAGGGACCGTGGCTCGAGGAGGAGAAGAGGCGTATCGGCGTGGTCACGGGCATCGTCGGCATCAGGGACGTGTCGGTCCGGTTCGAAGGCCAGCAAAACCACGCGGGCACGACCCCGATGGCCCGGAGGCGGGACGCCGGTGCAGCGCTGGTGACCTTCGCCACGCGTGTTCACGAGGTGTTTGCCGCACACGCCGGACCACGTTCCGTGTGGACGATCGGCAACATTCGTCTCGAGCCGGGTGCAGCCAGCATCATTCCAGGGCGAGCCTGGCTCAACCTGCAGTACCGCGACGCCGACGAGGCGCGAATGGACCGGTTCGAAGACCATGTCCGGGATCTGGTCCGTGAGAGCAATGCACGTGGCTTGGTGGCCGTGTCGATGGACGCGACGAAGGACCGGACCGCCGCTGCCCTCATGGATGCGGATCTGCAGCGGCACCTCGAGGCGGCGGCCGAGTGTCACGCTCCGGGGGCATGGATGTCCATGCCGAGCGCAGCGGTCCATGACGCCCAGAACCTTGCCCAGGTCCTGCCCAGCGCCATGCTTTTTGTGCCAAGCAAGGGCGGCATCAGCCACGCCTTCGAGGAAGACACGTCAGCCGAAGACATCGTTCTCGGGTGTCAGGTCTTCGCCGACGCCGTCGCCTCGGTCCTGCTCGAGGGAAGATAGAGCCCGGGCAATATCGTGCAACGACGCCCCTCGTCGTGCATGATGTCCGCTCGGTGCACGAAGAGGATCCACTCATGGAGCAGAGAACGTTCGGTCAGTCCGGCCTGCAGGTGTCGCTTGCCGGCATGGGCTGCAACACGCTCGGCTGGTCGGTGGGCGAGGAGCAGGGAACACGGGTTGTTCATGCGGCTCTCGATGCCGGAGTGGCCCTGTTCGACACGGCGGACATGTACGATGACGGAACCTCGGAGCGCATTCTGGGAAAGGCGCTTGCAGGCCGCCGGCAGGACGTTGCGATCGTGTCGAAGTTCGGCCTGAAGACAGCAAGTGACCAGCGCGACATCCCGCGCGGGTCGCGTGACTACATCATCCGCTCCTGCGAGGGCAGCCTGCGCCGGCTCGGCACCGACTACATCGATCTCTACCTGCACCACGCGCCCGATCCCCGGACCCCGGTAGCGGAAACGCTCGATGCCCTTGACCGCCTGATCGACCAGGGAAAGATCCGTTACTACGGCTGTTCCAACTACAGGGGCTGGCAGATCGCGGATGCGGCCTGGCAGGCCGATACCCGCTGCATTCCCCGTTTCGTTGCGGCGCAGAACGAGTGGAGTCTTCTCTCACGGGATACCGAAACCGAGGTCGTTCCCGCAGCCCGGCGGTTCGGACTTGGCATCATGCCCTACTTTCCGTTGGCCATGGGGTTTCTGACCGGCAAGTACACATCAGGCGGCAAACCGCCCGAATCGTCTCGCCTGGCATCGGGAGAAGAACGCCATTCCGCACTGCTGTCGAAGGAGAACTTCGAGCGCCTCGACAGGCTTGCGGCCTACGCTGCGGAACGTGACAAGAGCCTCCTGGAACTGGCCATCGGCTGGCTGGCGAGTCACGATACCGTCACCACCGTGATCTGCGGGGCCACCAGGGAGGACCAGGTGAAGGCCAATGCGGCGGCGGTCGGCGCCTGGAACATGACGGCCGGCGAAATCGATGAGATAGCCACCATCGCCGGTCCTTGAGACGGCAACCCGAAGGGAAGTGATCCAATGCCTCTTGTGCTCCGCCATCTCCTCCTTGCCGCGGCCAGGCGGGCCGCGTCCGATCCCAGGGTGAGGGCGAAGGCGAAGGAGATCTACGAGGAGAAGGCCCGCCCGGTCCTTGCCAAAAAGGCGCGTGAACTTAAGGAGGAGGCAGCCAGACGCGATCCCGGAGAGCATCCCGCACGATTCGTGGGGCGCGCCTTCAAGCGGTTTCTCGACGGCTGATCGTTCTCCTCCGGACCATGGATCGTTCCTGGAGATCACCCCTTGTCGTGATCGCCGCAGGGTGCGTCATTGCCATGATCGGCTTTGGCGTCCGTTCCGTCTTCGGGCTCTTCCAGGAGCCCGTGACGCTTTACCACGGCTGGAACCGGGAAGTGTTCGCGCTGGCGCTTGCCGTGCAGAACCTGCTCTGGGGCCTTGGCGTTCCGGTCGCAGGAATGATCGCCGACCGCTTTGGTCCCAGCCGGGTGATCATCTTTGGAGCGATCGTCTATGCCTTCGGCATCTGGGCGATGTCGGTCGTCGAATCCGGCACCATGTTCGTTCTGGCAGCCGGTGTCCTTGTCGGTCTCGGTGTCGCTTTCACCGCCTTTTCCCTGGCGCTTGCCTCCATGGCCCGGGTCGTGGCGGCGGAGCGGCGTTCCTTCGTCCTCGGGCTTGGCACCGCCGCCGGCTCTTTCGGTCAGTTCGTCTTTTCGCCCAATGCCCAGTTCGCCATCAGCCTGTTCGAATGGCAGGGCGCGCTCATTGTCCTGGCGGCAGCATCCCTGGTGATGATCCCGCTGGCCATCATGCTGCCGGCTCCGTCTGCGGCCGTTGACGAATCGGCGCACGAACAGGGCATGCGGGAAGCCATCGTCGAGGCCGGGCGGCATTCCGGGTACGTGCTGTTGACTCTCGGATTCTTCGTCTGCGGCTTCCAGATTGCCTTCATCACGGTGCACTTCCCGGCATTCGTGACAGGATCCGGTTTCGATGCGACGGTGGCGGCCTGGTCGCTGGCCCTGGTGGGCGTCTTCAACATCGTCGGCTGCCTGCTGGCGGGGGTGGTCGGACAGCGCTGGAGCAAGCGCTACAGTCTTTCCGTCATCTATTTCCTTCGGGCCGCGCTCATTGTCGCCCTCATGCTGGCTCCCAGAACCGACGTCACGATCTATCTCTTTGCCGGATGCATGGGTCTTGTCTGGCTGGCCACCGTGCCCCTGACGTCGGGAATCGTCGCCCAGGTCTTCGGCACCCGCTACATGGCCACACTCTTCGGAATCGTGTTCTTCAGCCACCAAGCCGGCAGTTTCATCGGTGTCTGGCTGGGAGGGCGGCTCTTCGATGTGACCGGTTCCTACGACGTGATCTGGTGGATCAGCGCGGTGCTTGGACTGCTTGCCTGCCTGGTCCATCTTCCCATTAACGAGAGGCCCCTGGCGCGTCTTGCCGTCGCCCCGGAACGGGGTGTGTGACCGTCGATGAGTGCCCGCCACACGAGATGAAGGGATAGGCTGCATGACCATGGAAGAGACCCGCCTTGCCGACTACCGGCCCTTTCCCTGGCGCATCGATACCGTCGTGCTTCATGTCGCACTCGATCCCGAAGCGACGGTCGTTCATGCCAGGCTGGCCATCGAGGCGGCGCCGGGTGGCCAGCCACTGAAACTCGACGGGGACAGCCTCACCCTCGACATGGTGGCCATCGACGACGTGCCACTGGCAGAGTCGGCCTATCACCATGACGAGACCGGACTTGTCATCCATGAGCCACCCCGCCTCTTTACCCTGGAGACCCGAACCACCATCGCACCGGCTCGCAACGTGGCCCTGGAAGGCCTCTACATGTCGTCGGGGATCTACTGCACGCAGTGCGAGGCCGAGGGATTTCGCCGCATCACCTTCTTTCCCGACCGTCCCGACGTGCTCACCACCTACACTGTCGCCATCGATGCCGACCGCGGCAACTGTCCGGTTCTCCTCTCCAATGGCAATCTCGTGAAGGAACACGATCTCGCAGACGGCCGGCACCGCACGGTCTGGCATGATCCGTTTCCGAAACCCTCCTATCTTTTCGCCCTGGTTGCCGGGGATCTCGGTTGCCTCGAGGATACCTTCACCACCGCCTCCGGCCGCGATGTGAGCCTGCGGATCTGGAGTGAGCACGGCAATCGGGAGAAATGCCTCTACGCCATGGATTCCCTCAAACGGGCCATGCGCTGGGACGAGGAGAGCTACGGTCTGGAGTACGACCTTGACACGTTCAACATTGTCGCCGTTGCCGACTTCAACGCCGGTGCGATGGAAAACAAGAGTCTCAACATCTTCAATTCCAGTCTTGTTCTCGCCAGTCCGCAGACGGCAACGGACGGAAACTACGAAGCCATCGAAAGCGTCATTGCCCACGAATACTTCCACAACTGGACCGGTGACCGTGTGACCTGCCGTGACTGGTTCCAGCTCTCTCTCAAGGAAGGACTCACCGTCTACCGCGACCAGGAATTCAGTGCCGACATGAGAAGCCGCCCGGTCAAGCGCATCGATGACGTGCGTCGCCTGCGCGCTGCGCAGTTTCCCGAGGACGCGGGGCCCATGGCTCACCCGGTGCGCCCGTCGAGCTACGTAGAAATCAACAATTTCTACACGCCGACGGTCTACGAGAAGGGAGCGGAAGTCATCCGCATGATGGAGCGCATCCTCGGCAGGGACGGATTCCGCAAGGGCATGGATCTTTACATTGAACGCCATGATGGCATGGCGGTGACCTGCGACGACTTCATCGCAGCCATGGCGGACGCCAATGGGGTCGATCTCGGCCACTTCAGTCTGTGGTACAGCCAGGCCGGCACGCCTGAAGTCACCGCGTCGGGTCGATGGCTTGCCGACGAGGCAGCCTATGAGCTCGTGCTGGAACAGGAAACCCCACCGACGCCGGGCCAGGCAACCAAGGAGGCGCTCCACATTCCCCTTGAAGTCGGTCTCGTTGGTCCGAACGGCAACGACATGGAGGTGAGTTTCGAAGACAGGAGTGCCTCGAGCCATGTCCTCGACCTCGATCGGCCCTCCCGGACCTTCCGTTTCGAGGGCGTCGGGGCCCGGCCCGTCCTGTCGCTCAACCGGGATTTCACGGCGCCGGTGCGCGTGACGTCCGATATCGATGA
>JAJEBJ010000097.1 GCA_022822575.1 Alphaproteobacteria bacterium
CGTGCTCGCCGGTGCAGGTGCCGTCCATGGCAAGAGCCCGCCTGACGAGGCGCGTGTTGAGACGCTCGGCCTCGGCGAGTTCGGCGGGATCATCCGGATCGATGAGGAACACGAGATGGAAGTTGCCGTCGCCGACGTGCCCTGCAATCGGGGCCGGAATGTGGGTCGTCTCCAGGTCCTCCTTGGTGGCGACGATGCACTCGGCGAGCCGGGAGATCGGGACGCAGACATCGGTCGGCCACATGGCGCACCCGGGACGCAGCGCCTTGGCCGCCCAGGCGGCGTCATGGCGCGCCTGCCACAGCCGGTTGCGATCCTCCTGGCGGGTCACCCAGACAAAGTCGCTGCCGCCGAAATCCCTGCAGATCTCACCCATCCTCTCTGCCTGTTCGCCGACGCCGTCGACTGTGCCGTGGAACTCGAGAAAGAGCGTCGGGGCGACGGGATTCTCAAGGCCTGAATAGGCGTTGATCGCCTCGATCTGGAGTTCGTCGAGTAGCTCGATCCGCGCCATCTGGAGGCCGGACTGGATGGTGACGATGACGGCGTCGACCGCCGAACCGATGTCGGGAAAGGAGACCGTCGCGGCGCTGACCGCTTCCGGTATGCCGAAGAGTCGGACCGTGACCTCGGTGATGACGCCGAGCGTGCCTTCCGAGCCGACGAAGAGTCGCGTGAGGTCGTAGCCCGCCGCCGACTTCCTCGACCGCCGTGCCGTCTCCACGATGCGCCCGTCAGGTGTCACCACCTTCAGGGCGAGAACCACCTCGCGCATGGTTCCGTAGCGCACGGCATTGGTGCCCGATGCCCGGGTCGCCGCCATGCCGCCAATCGAGGCGTCCGCCCCCGGATCGACCGGGAAGAACAGTCCCTGATCCCTCAGGTGTTCATTCAGCTGCTTGCGCGTCACGCCCGCCTCGACCGTGGCGTCGAGATCCTCCGGACTGACGCGAAGAATGCGGTTCATGTGCATCATGTCGATGCTGACGCCGCCGGCGGTCGCCACCACCTGTCCCTCGAGCGAGGTGCCGGTGCCGAAGGGAATCACCGGCATGGCGTGCCGCGAGCAGATGTCGACGATTGATGCGACCTCGTCTGACGTCTCGGGCCAGACCACGGCGTGCGGAGCCTGGGGATGATGCCAGCTCTCGTCATGGGAATGCTGTTCGAGAACGGATGCACCGGTCGAGCAGCGTTCGCCGAGCATGTGGTGAAGCTCCGCCAGGGCGTCCTGGGGGACCGGGTCAGCGACGGCATGCGTGCTCATCAGCGTGCCCCTCGTTCTCCGGGCGGGATTATGTCGCCTCGATCAGGGCGAGGGAAGCACCGCGTGTGAAAAACCGCTACCATGAGACACCACCCCGATGAGCGCGAAAGACAAGGACATGCCGGAACACGATCTCATGAAGACCTTCCCGCCCGAGGGCACCGCACAGGTCAACCTCGAGAACTGGCGCACGCCGCCCCACAACCGCTGGGCCTTCCAGCATGTCAGCGAACTCGTGCCCTCGGCGCAGATCTGGCGCGGCAGCGGTCGGGCGAGCCGTCTGGAGAGGGCGCCGGAGGATCTCTCCGCGATTTCCTTTGTCGACCACACCGGCACCGACACCACCTTCGGCGCCTTTCTCGATGCCACCTCGACCGACGGTCTGTGCGTGCTGCACCGGGGCGCCATCATCGCCGAGCACTACCGCAACGGCCTGGAAGCCCGCCGGCCGCACATCCTGATGTCGATCTCCAAGTCGATCACCGCACTGGTGATCGGCATCCTTGTCGAGCGCGGCCTTCTCGACCCTTCGCGCGGCATTGCCGGCATCATCCCCGAGGTCAGGGATTCGGCGTTTGCCGAGTGCACCCTGCAGCACATGCTCGACATGACGGTCGGCGTCGACTTCACGGAGGACTATCTTGCCGCCGAGGGTCCCATCACGGAGTACCGCGAGGTCTCCGGCTGGAAACCGTCGACCGATCCCGGGAGCCCCGGCGATCTCCGCTCCTGGCTCACGACCCTGAGTCCGAAGGGATCACACGGCCATGCCTTCCACTATGTCTCGCCCGTCACCGACGTCCTCGGCTGGGTGATCGAGCGTGTCGCGGCCTCACCCTTTGCCGAGGTCGTAAGCGAACTCCTGTGGCAGCCCATGGGCGCGGAGTTCGACGGCTATGTCACCGTCGACAGGTTCGGGGCGCCGCGGGCCGCCGGCGGGGTCTGCCTTGCCCTGCGCGATCTGGCGCGGGTCGGCCTGATGATGCTGGAGAACGGCGTGGCGAACGGTCGCCAGGTCATCCCCTTCTCCTGGGTGGCCGACACGCGCTTCAACCACGACCGGCAGGCATGGGCCAATGGCGAAGGCGCGGCCGCCAATCCGTCGGGTGGCTATCGCAACAAGTGGTGGATCATGGGTGACGAACACGGCTGCTACACCGGCATTGGCGTCTACGGCCAGTATCTGTGGATCGATCCCGTGGCCAGCCTCGTCATCGCGAAGTTCGCCTCCCAGCCTCTGCCGACCGACGAGAATCTTGATCTCGATACAGCCCGCTGCTTCCAGGCTGTGGGCCGCGCGCTTTCAGCGTGAGTCAGGGGGCCTGGCGCTGCCTCAGGCTGTGGACGACGAGGAGAGCGAGCGTGAAGACCACCAGGGCTCCGGCCTGGTGGAGGGCGCCGAGCCACACCGGGACGTAGGCAAGCAGCGTGGCAATGCCCAGGCCTGCCTGGACCACGGCGCCGAGTGCTGCCGCCGCGGCGAGGTGGCGGGTGCGGGCCGTGAGCGGCAGGCCGTGAAACGATCGCCACATGAGGAG
>JAJEBJ010000317.1 GCA_022822575.1 Alphaproteobacteria bacterium
CTGCCTGTCGCAAGCGTTTCGGAACAATGCTCTGTTCCGGTCTTAAGCCTGGGCTTTCCCCAGGACACCTGACCAGCGACGATTAATCGCCCCAGACATGAGGGAATCGCATATGTCATCGCGCCGCCTCCCGCCGCTCAATGCCCTGAGAGCCTTCGAGGCCGCCGGCCGCCACCTCTCCTTTACCCGCGCGGCAGCGGAACTCAGCGTGACCCAGGCCGCCATCAGTCATCAGGTGAGGAAGCTCGAGGAGCGTCTGGGCACGCGTCTTTTCGAGCGCCATGGACGTGGCCTGCATCTCACGGACACGGGTGCCATGTACCTTCCGTTCCTGCGCCAGGCGTTCGACATCATTGCCGACGGCACGAACGTCATCATCAGGCAGGACACCCAGGGCCCGCTGTCGGTCACCATGCTCGCGACCTTCGCCATCAGATGGTTCATTCCCCGGCTGCGGGAGTTTCACCGGATGCACCCGGATGTCGAGGTGCGCATCGCGACCACGGATCGCATGGTCGACTTCTTCCGCGAGGACATCGACTGCGGCATTCGCTACGGCACCGGGGCGTGGCCGGGGCTCGACGCGGTCAAGCTGTTCGAGGACCGCTATGTCGCGGTGTGCAGTCCCGATCTCCTCACCCGCGAGCGGCCCCTGTCGGCGCCAGCCGATCTCCGTCATCACACGCTGTTGCATGAACAGGATGACGAGGACTGGCACTACTGGCTTGCCGCACTTCATGTCGAGGGTGTCGACAGCACGGGAGGACTGACATTCGAGAGCAGTGAACTTGCCCTTGAGGCAGCCGTTGCAGGACTCGGTGTGGCCCTGGGCAGCCGGATTGTCGTGCAGGCCGATCTCGATTACGGACGTCTCGTCATGCCGTTTGGCGATCTCACCGACGAGGACCTCTCCTACTGGCTCGTCTATCCCAGGGGCAGTGCCCGAAAACCGAACCTCAGCGCCTTTCGCGACTGGCTGGTCGAGGCAGCAAGGCAGGCCGACGATGCCATCCATCGGTTGTGATCGGTGCGGGCACGAGTATCATGGGCGCGTTTCGTGAGGACTTCGGTCGATGATGGGGAGCCGTGTCATGCGTATGCTGATTGATCTGGTTCGCGAAGAAGACGGCCTCGTCAGAACCGAACGCGCCCTGCTGGCGGGAACATTCGTCATGGGCCTCCTCATCGTGCTGCTGCTGCTTGGTGTCGACATTGCCGGCTGGTTCGGCGTCGAGCCTCCCGCCCCCGAATAGGGTCTCCGTCCCGGTGGGTGCAATTCTCCCGGGAGGACGTCAACGATGACAGCGAACGGCAAGCTCAAGGTCGTGGTGCTTGGTGCGAGCGGCTATACCGGCGCGGAACTCCTGCGCCTGATCGCCGCACACGGTGGCATCGAGGTGGTGGCCGTGACCGCAGCAAGGCGGGCCGGTTCGCCGTTGGGTGACGTCCATCCCCATCTTGGCGGCCTCATGCTGCCGGATCTCGTGACGGTGGACGAAGTCGACTGGTCCAGGGTCGATGCCGTCTTCAGCTGTCTTCCCCATGGCACGGCGCAGGCTGCAATCGCCGGTCTTCCCGGACATCTGAAGATCGTTGACCTCTCTGCCGACTACCGGTTCTGCGATCCCGGTGTCTATGCCGAGTGGTACGGCAGGGAACACGTGGCTCCCGTGCTGCAGCGTGATGCCGTTTACGGACTGACCGAGATCAGGCGAGACGAGGTCGCCGCGGCGCGGCTTGTCGCCAACCCGGGCTGCTACACCACAACGTCGGAGCTGCCACTCGTTCCCTGCCTCGAGGAGGGGCTGATCGATCCTTCGACGATCGTGATCGACGCCAAGTCCGGCGTCAGCGGCGCGGGCAGGGAAGCGCGGCAGTCCAGTCTTCATACCGAGGTATCGGAAGGTCTCCGGGCCTATGGGATTGCCCGCCATCGGCATGCCCCCGAGATTGATCAGGAACTGTCGCGGGCTGCCGGTGAACCGGTGACCTGCACGTTCACGCCGCACCTCGTTCCCATGAACCGGGGCATCCTGGCGACGATCTACGTGTCGCTGAAGCATGGCGTGGCGCCTGAAGACCTGCGAGCCGCCCTGGCGCGGCGCTACCGGGACGAACCGTTCGTCCGGCTGACCCGGGAGGGAGAGGCTCCGTCGACACATGACGTGAGGGGTTCGAATCTGTGTCTCATCGGGATCTTTGCCGATCGCGTTCCCGGACGGGCCATCCTCGTCTCGGCCCTCGACAACCTGGTCAAGGGGGCATCGGGACAGGCACTCCAGAACATGAACGTCATGACGGGCCAGGACGAGACCCGGGGCCTCCCGCAGATCGCCGTCTTCCCCTGATCCCCGGTTGTCGACGAGGCCCGGTCACTGTCCGGCAGCTGCGGCTCAGGACGGGTGGCGGAGGTCCACCTTGACGTAGGTGCCAGGGGCATCGGCGAGGGCGGGGAGTTTGCCGGCGCCGGGCTGGCGAGCCTCGACCATGCTGCCGCCTCTCCTGGCAAGCCACGTCTGCCAATGGGGCCACCAGGAACCCTCGTGGTTCTGTGCACTGTCGAGCCAGGCCTGTGGGTCGGCGGGGGTCGTGCCACTGGTCCAGTATCCGTACTTGTTCTTCGCCGGTGGATTGACGACGCCCGCGACATGTCCGGATTTCGCCAGAGTGAAGACCGTCTTGCCCTTGAAGTGGCCGGTGGCGCGATAGGTCGATTTCCAGGGTGCAATGTGATCGTCCTGCGTCGACAGCAGATAGGCCGGTGTCTCGATGGCCGAAAGGTCGATCGGTGTGCCGCCGAGTTCCAGTGCGCCAGGCTGGACGAGCAGGTTCTCAAGATACATGCGCCGCAGGTAGTAGCTGTGCATGGAGGCCGGAAGCCGGGTTGAGTCGCTGTTCCAGTAGAGAATGTCGAAGGGGAAGGGGTCCTTTCCGAGCAGATAGTTGTTGATGACGAAGGACCAGATGAGATCGTTGGCGCGCAGGGTGGAGAACACGGCAGCCATTTCCGAACCGTCAAGGAAGCCGCGTTCGTTCATGGCGCTCTCGAGACCGCTGATCTGTTCATCGTCAATGAAGATCTCGACGTTGCCGACATCCTCGAAATCGACCAGCGTCGTCAGAAAGGTTGCAGAGGCCGCGCGCCGGTCACCCGTCGCCGTCAGGTGGGCCAGCGTGCAGGCGAGCAGGGTGCCGCCGATGCAGTATCCAAGGGTGTTGACCCTGTCTTCCCCGGTGGCCTCGCCGATGGCGTCGAGTGCTGCCACGGGTCCTTCGAGCATGTAGTCCTCGAAGGTCTTGCCGGCGAGGGAGGCATCGGGATTGATCCAGGAGACGATGAAGACCGTGTGCCCCTGATCGACCACCCAGCGCACGAACGAGTTTTGCGGGCTCAAGTCCAGGATGTAATACTTGTTGATCCATGGAGGGATGATCAGCAGGGGCCGCCGGCGGACCTTTTCGGTCGTCGGAGCATACTGGATGAGTTCCATGAGATCATTCCGGAAGACGACCTTGCCCGGCGTTACGGCGATGTTGCCGCCCACCTCGAAGGCGTCCTCGTCGACGGTGCGGATGGAGAGGCGGCCCTTGCCCCTCTCGAGATCCTCGAGAAGATTGGCGAGGCCCCTGACGAGGTTTTCGCCCTTGCTTTCGGCCGTGGCCCTCAACACTTCCGGATTGGTCGCGGCAAAGTTTGTCGGTGACACGCCATCGATGAAGAGCCGGGTATAGAAGTCGAGTTTCCGTCGTTCCCGCGAGTCGAGCCCGTCGACCGTGCCCATAAGGGATTGCAGCCAGTTGGAACACAGCAGGTAGGATTGCTTGATGTGATCGAACACGGCGTCGCTGGACCACGTGTCATCGCGGAATCGCTTGTCGCCGGCCTCCGGCTCGATGACCGGCTGGACGTCCTCTCCCATCATTCTCCGGGTGGTGGTCTGCCACAGGTTCATGTAGTCGCGCCACAGGCTGGCCTGGGCCTCGACCAGCTTCTCCGGATCCTTCATCAGGCGTGTGAAGGCGTCCATGAACACCTCGTTCATGCGCCTCATGTCCTCGATCGAGCTGTCCTGGCGGGACAGGAACTCCTGAACCAGCCGGCTGCTGCGTTCGGCGACAGCCTGCCAATCCCGGGCGCTGAAGTCAGTCTCGGTCATCGTCTGCAGTTCCGTTTTCGGGGGTTCCAGGCCGGTTGAGCGACTGCCCCGGACGCGATAGGTTACCCACGCGCGATCGGCAACCGTGCGAGATCAGGATATACAATGGCTCATCAGGCCACCTCAAGCGTGATATTGCCGGGACGTGTTGTCCTGGCGCTTGCCGTCGCACTGTCGGTGCTGTCCGGTTGCACTGACGATTCCTGGCCTCGACTGGCCTCCGTTCCGGGGACTCCTCCCGATACCGCGACCCAGGAGGAGTTCGACGGCACCGTTGACGCGCTTCTCGAGGTCAGGGAAGAGGTTGAGGAAGAACTGGAATCGTGGCCCTACCCGGAATCCGGGAATTGATGGCCACTCTCGGAATTGGAATTGCCGGACTGGGGACGGTTGGCTCTGGAGTGATCGGACTTCTCCGGCGCAACGCGGATCTCATCGAGGCCGGATGCGGTCGCAGGATCCGGATCTCCGGGGTGTCGGCGAGGGACCGCCATCGCGACCGGGGAATCGACCTTGGCGATTGCCGCTGGTTCGATGACGCACGGGATCTCGCGGATGATCCCGGGATCGATGTGGTCGTCGAACTCATCGGTGGCGAGGACGGCGTCGCTCTCGATCTTGCAAGACGCACGATTGCGGCCGGCAAGCACCTTGTCACGGCCAACAAGGCGCTCCTCGCCATTCACGGAACGGAACTCGCAACGGCCGCTGACAACGCCGGCATCCACGTTGGCTACGAGGCGGCGGTTGCTGGCGGCATCCCGGCGATCAAGACACTTCGCGAGGGACTGGCGGCGAACCGGGTGAGGCGAGTCCACGGTATTCTCAACGGCACGTCGAACTACATTCTCACCGCCATGCGTGAGCACGGCTCGGCGTTCGATGATGTTCTCGGCGAGGCGCAGCGTCTCGGTTATGCCGAGCTTGATCCCACCCTCGACATCGGTGGCGGTGACGCGGCACACAAACTGGCGATCCTTGCTGCCCTTGCCTTCCGTCGTCCGGTGGACTTTGAGGGAGTTCACGTCGAAGGAATACGCGACGTGACACCGATGGATATCGCCTTCGCCCGCGAGTTCGGCTATCGCATCAAGCTGCTTGCCATCGCCCAGGCCAGCACCGGGGGCATTGAACAGCGGGTGCATCCCACGATGGTGCCCGAAGATGGTGCGATCGCCCACATCGATGGCGTCTTCAATGCCGTCGTCATCGAAGGTGACGCGGCCCCGGTCACAACGCTCATCGGGGAGGGAGCGGGCGCAGGCCCGACGGCGACGGCCGTGGTCGCCGATCTTGCCGACATTGCCCGTGGTGTCCGTCACCCCATGTTTGCCGTCCCTGGCCCTGAACTTGTCCATCATCCGGCGGTGGCAATCGACCGGCGACAGGGCGAGTACTACGTGCGTCTGATGGTGATCGACCAACCCGGCGTCATGGCGGATATCTCCGCGATTCTGCGTGATGAACAGATCTCCCTGGGCAGCCTTCTGCAGAGAGGTCGGGATCCCGGCGAGACCGTACCTGTGGTGATGACAACCCATGAGGCGGAGGAGGCATCGATGCGTCGGGCCTGCGAGCGTATTGCCGCTCTCGACACTGTGACCGAGGTGCCGGTCACCATCCGAATCGAACGGGTATGAGACATGACCCGGCAGAGTCCGGAACGACATCCATGATGTGCATTGAACACCTAGTTCTCGACGCGGCACGGGTCTGCGAGGCCGCCGCCATTGCCGCTGCTCGTCATGTCGGACGGGGCGACGAGAAGACCGCAGACCAGGCGGCCGTTGATGCCATGCGCCGCGCTCTCAACCGGATCGACATGCAGGGTCAGGTGGTGATTGGCGAGGGAGAACGCGACGAGGCGCCGATGCTCTACATCGGCGAAGAGGTCGGCACGGGAAGAGGCACGCGCATCGACATCGCTCTTGATCCGCTTGAGGGAACGACGCTCTGTGCGACGGGAGGAGCCAATTCACTGGCTGTTCTGGCGTTCGCCGGTGCCGGAGGACTTCTTCATGCCCCGGACACCTACATGGAGAAGGTCGCGGTCGGGGCGGATCTGCCGGAAGGCGTCGTGGGACTCGATCGGTCCCCGGGCGAGAACATGCAGTGTCTCGCAGAGGCAAGAGGATGCAAGGTCGATGATCTTGTCGCGCTGGTCCTCAACCTTCCGCGCCATGATGACCTGATCCGGGAAGTGCGGAAGACAGGTGCCCGCGTCCGGCT
>JAJEBJ010000281.1 GCA_022822575.1 Alphaproteobacteria bacterium
GATGACAGAGAAGCGGTCTTCGTAACGGATGTCCCGGTCACCTCTCTGACGGGGGCTGTTGGCCACGAGATCGAAGGTCGAGGGGCGTGGCGTGGCGGGAAAGACATCGCTGTTCATGCCCACCAGGCACACGATTCGCGACGGCAGGGGCTGTCCTTGCGCGAGTCGGCTCATGGTGACACCGTCGCCCAGCCAGGCCGAGTCCGGGGTTGGCGCGTTCGCAAGGCTGTGAAGGACATCGCGGACGACCTCGAAGGAGAGGTTCGCCCTGGCCTGGATCGCCTGGTCCTCGAACTGCCTGACGGTTCTGCGCAGGGCATCGACCTCATCCGCTTCTTCAGGCAGGAGCCTGCCTGTCGGCGGAAGGAAGAAGCGGTCGATCATGTCGTGGAGGGCGACAACCCAGTCTGCAGCCCCGCGTTCCGCTCCCAGACTGTCGCGCAGGCTGAAGACAGCCTCGCAGTAGGACACGAAACGTCCCAGGACCTGGTAGGTGCTCTCGGAAGCGAACCGGAAACCCCAGCTCTCCAGCCGGCAGGGAGCGATGCCGTGAATCGTCCGGCGGACGTCTGCCGCCGCGTAGCCGAGAAGAAGGCGGCGCAGGCCCTCGTACCATGTGTTGCGGGACTTCGGATCCTGGCCCTCGTCCCTGCGGTGCTCGCCATCGACGCCCCAGCGGATTGCCGCGGCATGCACCCAGCGGCGAATGTCGACCAGGTCATCCACGTCGATGCCAAAACACCGGCGGACCAGCGAAGCATCGAGAGGCGCCATCATTTCCTCGGCGCCGCATCGCGAGCGGACCAGGACCAACAGGTCGAAGAAGGCGCGCAGCGAGGCCGCCTCGACAGACCTTCCGCGCGACAGCGTCACCGGAATCTCGCCGCGCGATTCGAAAACCGAGGCGATTGCGGGATCATAGCGTGCGGGATCGGGCGAGAGGATGTGCACATCCGCCGGCTGAATGTCGGGGTTCTTCTCGAAGAGGTCGAGAAGACAGTCGTGGAGAACCTCGGCCTCGCGCGTTGCGGAGTGGCAGGCGTGGACCTGCAGCGACCCGTCGGCCGGCACGCCGTCTGCCCTTTCCTCTCTGGCAAGCCTGAGATCAAGAATGTCGCGCTGGAGATCCGCCAGGCGGTGGTGGCTCTCGGGCTCGACGAAGTGGTCGAAGTCCCGTGAGTCCGCCATGTCGACGAGGGTATCGAAGGTGTCGCGTCCAATGCGCCCCCAGGCCGCCAGAAGCTCGTTTCCCTCGGTGATGTGAAGCGCATCGGGATCGTCGTCCCCGGAACGCACGACCGTCTCGAAACGGGTGAAGATGTCACCCCAGTACTGCCTGCAGGGATTGATGAGGCAGTAGTGGACCTCCACCCTGGTGGCGATGCGGCCGAGGAGGTCGAGATAAGAGGGTGACAGGGCCGGAACGGCGAAGAATGTCACGCGTTCGGGCCATTGGCCGGGAACGGCGCCGTCCTCCATGGCCGCGTGGAAGCGATCGAGAGCATTCACCCAGTGCCCCTTGCCGGCGATGGCCACCAGTTCCTGCCACAATCGCGCCTGCCAGTGCGGCGAATCGCCCGCTTCCCATTCCCTGATCCACTGGGGCCGGTAGAGCAGGCAGCGGTCGAACATCCGGGCAATCTCGCCGGAGAGATCGAATCGCTTGCACGGATCTCCATCCTCCAGGTAGCGCCTGACCGGCGCGGCCACGGGCTTTCTGGCGAACGCGGGCAACATGTCGAACAGGCGCCACCGCAGGTTGTCCGGGTGAAAGGGCTGCATGTGGGGCAGATCGGGAACCACGTCACGAATCATCGACCAGGCGAACTGTGCCGGCAGTTCAAAGCGATAGTTCGCCGCGATTCCGTTGGCGCGGGCGAGTTCCAGGGAGAGCCAGCGTCGCATGGTCGGGTGCGAGACCACCACTCTCTCGGCAGCAAAGGGATCGACCGGATCCTGCCGCACGCGCGCCGCGAGATCGCCGGCGAGTGCTTCCAGACTGTTGGAATGGTGAATATGCACTCTCGGTTCGCACCCGCAGACATCGCCGCCCCGAGGGGTTATGTGGCGTGGTGGCAGACCGGTCAAGGCAATCTCTGGGCTTGTTGCCGGCTCGCAATGCCACTATGTGATCGCCATGGTCCTCCAGACATGGCGCAGCAGACCACCCTTGAAGTGGCTTCCCCTTGTCGGCCTCCCCGGCAAGCGCCCGGTGGTCAATGTCCTCAGGCTCGAGGGGCCGATCATGACGCCCTCGCGCTTCAGGCGCGGCCTCAGCCTGGCCGGTCTGGAAGCCCTGCTTGACCGTGCCTTCTCGTCAGGCCGTCCTGCGGCCATCGCCCTTGTCATCAATTCTCCGGGCGGCTCTCCGGTGCAGTCGGCGCTCATTGCCTCACGGATCCGGACGCTGGCCGACGAGAAGAAGCTTCCTGTCGTCGCCTTCACCGAGGATGTCGCGGCCTCCGGCGGCTACTGGCTCGCCTGTGCCGCAGACGAGATCTATGCCGACCACAGTTCGATCATCGGCTCGATCGGCGTCATCCATGCCGGGTTCGGTCTCCACGGCTTCCTCGAGAACCATGGCATCGAGCGGCGTCTCCACACCGCCGGTCCCCGCAAGGCGATGCTTGATCCGTTCGTTCCGGAATCCGATGAGGACGTCAAGCGGCTGTCGGCACTCCTGAAGGAACTGCACGTCACCTTCCGCAATCACGTGCGCGAGCGCCGCGGTGACCGCCTGAAGTCCAGCGCCAGAACGCTGTTCTCGGGAGAGTTCTGGACCGGGGACAGGGCTCTGGCCCTGGGTCTCGTCGACGGCATCGGCGACTGCCGTACCATCATGCGCGAGCGGTTCGGGAAAAAGGTCCGGTTCAGGTCCATCGCCAGGCGCCAGCCCCTGGGCGGTCTCCTGGCGCACAGCAACGTCACGACCGAGGGTCTCGCCGATGACCTCGTGGGCGCCGTGGAGGAGCGATTCCTCTGGCAGCGCTATGGCCTTTGAGGGATGTCGATTCCCTTCATCCAGGAAGACGACGTGGTGCGGGGCGTGGCGACACAGGTCTCGCCCCTCGTGCGCCGCATCGTCGCCGACAATCCCTCGGTCTTCACCTATCACGGCACCGGCACTTTCATCGTCGGCGAGGGGGAGGTGGCGGTGATTGACGCCGGCCCCGCACTGGCGCGTCACGTCGAGGACATTCTGGACGCCACCCGCGGCGAAACCGTCACGCACCAGTTCATCACGCACACCCACAGCGATCACTCACCCGCCGCACGGCTCCTCAAGGAAGCGACCGGCGCCGAGATCTGGGCCTATGGCCCGGCCGCCGGAGGCGATGACGGCACGACACCCGTGGACGAAAGCGAGGATCGTGCCTTTGTCCCCGATCACCTGCTCTGCCACGGCGAGCGAATCGCCGGGCCGGGATGGACCATCGAGGCCGTGCACACGCCCGGCCACGCCTCCAACCACATGTGCTATGCCCTTGACGAAGAGCAGACGCTCTTCTCGGGCGATCACGTCATGGGCTGGTCGACCAGCGTCGTCTCCCCGCCCGATGGCGACATGTCGGCCTATCTCGACAGCCTCGAGCATGTCCTCCAACGCGGTGACGCCATCCTCAGGCCCACCCATGGCGCTGCCATCACCGATCCGGCGACCTTCGTCAGCGCCCTCATCGACCATCGCAGCATGCGCGACAGGCAGATCATCGCCTGCCTGCATGACGGGATCGGCACCATTCCGGCCATGGTCGAGACACTCTACGCTGCAACCGACCGCCGCCTCTTTCCGGCGGCCCGGCGTTCCGTTCTGGCCCACCTCATCCGCCTGGTCGACCAGGGAAGGGTGGCCGCCGACGGCACACCGGACGAACGGACACGTTACCGCCTCAACACGGCATGACAGTCATGCTTCTGGGAGACATTGACCATGATACAACGACTTGTTTCCGCTCTCACGGTGGTCGCCGGCCTTGGCGCCGCCGGAGCGGCGGCGGATGACAATCCGCAGGTGTTCTTCGATATCGAGATCAACGATGAGCCGGCCGGGCGAATCGTCATCGAGTTGAGAATGGACGTCGCCCCGAAGACAGCGGAAAACTTCCGCCAGCTCGCCACCGGCGAGGCGGGTTTCGGCTACGAGGGTTCACGGTTTCACCGGGTGATCGCCGACTTCATGATCCAGGGAGGCGACTTTACCCGAGGCAACGGAACCGGAGGCAAGTCGATCTACGGCGCCATGTTCGAGGACGAGAACTTCACCCTGAAGCATACCGGCCCGGGCCTTCTCTCGATGGCGAACCGGGGGCCCGACACCAACTCCTCGCAATTCTTCATTACCACCGTGCCGACACCGTGGCTTGACGGCAAGCACGTCGTCTTCGGCCATGTCGTCGAGGGCATGGACATCGTCAGGAAGATCGAGGTGTCCGCAAACAACGCCGCACGAATCGCCGCCTCGGGAGAACTTGATTGATCAGCCGCATCGCCGCCGCCCTGATCCTCGTCAGCCTGAGCGCGGCGGCCGACGACAGCGAATCTCTCCTGGAGAGGATCGAGGCCTATCTCGATTCGATCACGTCGCTTGAATCACGGTTCGTCCAGACGAACCAGGACATGTCGCACCTCTCCGGGTCGTTCCAGCTCAAGAGGCCGCACTTTCTTCGCTTCGCCTATGACGACCCGCCGACCCTGATCATCGCCAGGGGAGAGCGTCTCATGTTTCGCGACGGCGAAACCGGAGAAATCACGGAAGGCGCGGTCGACGGCACGCTGGCCGAATTCCTGCTGCGTCCGCAAATCCGGTTCGGCGACGAGGTACGAGTCGCCGACGTGAAGCGGGACAGCGGCTTCGTGGCCGTCACCCTGGAATCGGCGGACGATCCGGGCACGGGCTCGATCTCGCTGATTCTCGCCGAGGATCCCTTCGCCCTCGAACAATGGCTGGTTCGCGATCCCCAGGGCGTTGTCACGCGAATCACGCTCGTCAGTCCGCGCTTCGACGTCGAACTCGACAACTCTCTCTTCGAAATCGACAGCGACCCCTGACTCTCAGGAAGCCCGGCGGCGATACGTCTTGACGAGATCGAGCCAGCGGGCGGAGACGGCATCGCAGAAGGTCTGCGCTCCGGCCTCGTGACTGGCGAAGTGCTCCGGCCATTGGGCGTGAAAGTCGGGGTCGGTCTCGAGAAGGGAATCGTTCATCTGCGGCCACCACTCCTCCCACAGTTCCCTCGAACACTCGAAGTGGCCCTGGAAACCGTAGCTTGCGCCAAGGCGAAAGGCCTGGTTGCGGCACCGCCCGCCTGT
>JAJEBJ010000214.1 GCA_022822575.1 Alphaproteobacteria bacterium
GTCCTCAAGACGAGGGCGCACGGTTGCCGCGACAGTGCCGATGTCCGCCAGAACTATCACAGCCGGAGGCCTGTCAAGCAGCCGGCCGAGCGTGTCCTGGCGAATGTCGGCTTCCCGTTCCAGGGCCCGGGCCAGGAAGTAGGTCGGCGACAGGAGTGAATGCTGCACCTCGATGTCACCTCCGGCGACGAGACCGACAGACGGACGCTTCCAGCGCTGATCGAGCAGCGCCACGGCTGCCGCGGTTGTCTCGTTCTCGATGGCAAGGCGGGAGATGCTGTTGCGTACCTCCAGTGGCAGCGCCAGGGTCGTTCTGGCCGTTCTTGATCCGGAAGCGAAGTCAAGCTCGAGACGGGCCAGAAGGCGGCCTTCGGAATCCTCGGCTACCACCCACGCCGTCGTGTTTCCCGGCGTGTCGCTGCGCAGCGCCTCCACCACCAGTTCACCATCCTCGACCTCGGGTTCGGGCAGAAGGAGGGCGGGCCGGGCCGCCCCGGTCATCACCGTGAGATCGCCAAGGGCCTCGAGAGCCGCGACCAGGGCGCCGTCACCGGGGTCCGCGATATCGTCCGCCAGCCAGAAGACATGACCGATGGACTCAAGATCGACGAGGGCCTCCGCCGCCCCCTGCCTGTCGGTTGGCCAGGGCCGGGGAGTGAGATCAAGGAGCCGGCCGGAAGCTTCGTCCGGGGTCATCAGGCCCGAGTGCTGGAAGGGTGCGCCGTCCGCCGCGGGCGCCGTGGTCATCAGGACAACCAGACGGTCCTCACGGTCGGCCAGGTCAACAAGATCTTCCAGGGCAGCAAGTCTTGCCGGCCACTTCCTTCCGGCAGCCCAGCCGTCGTCGATGACCACAAGCATGTCGCCGCTGTCCAGGGATCGTCCACTCCATGTGATGATCGGGTGGGCAACGGCGAGAATGAGCAGGGAGACCAGGGCCATCCTGAGCAGGATCAGCCACAACGGCGTCGTTTCGGCCGTCCGGCGGTCGGTCTTCAGTCCGAAGAGAAAGCGGACAGTCGGCAGCGACACCCGTCGCGGCCGCGGCGGCACGGCCCTCAGCAACCACCACAGCAGCGGCAGCACGACAAGGGCAACGAGGGCCCAGGGAACGGCAAAGGCAAGCGGCCCGAGACTCGCCATGGTCAGGTCACGTGGCCGCCCAGATCGATGTAGAGCGGCAGCAGGGCCGCATGGGGGGAACCGTCGGTCCGGTGAACCGTGGTGCTCCAGCCGGCGCTGCGCGCCGCCACGGCGATGGCTTCGGTGTGAGTCACGAGACGCTCCTGGTAGTCGTTGCGCAGTGCCTCGCTGCGGTGGGCCAGAATCGTTCCCTCCCTTTCAGTGCCGTCGAACAGAACCCGGCCGGCATAGGGGAAGCTCTCTTCGGCCGGATCCACGATTCGCACAAGGTGTCCGTCGACGCCCTGTCCGGCGAAGTGGCGGATCCTGGCTGTGACCGGCTCTACCGGCTCAAGAAAGTCGCTGACGAGCACCAGCCGCGCATGGGATGGAAGGGTCGCCGCCGGAGGCAGGCTGGGGGCGTCGTCGCCCTCACCCCGGTGAAGGCGGGTCGCCATGCGGGTCAGCGCGGCGCTGCCCGTTCCAGGCCGTCTGTCGACGCCCAGAAGAGCGATGCTCTCGCCGCCGCGGACCAGGAGGACCGCAAGGGCCATGACGATGAGCCGTGCCCGTTCGTGCTTGCTTGCAAGTTCCGGGGAGGATGCGAAGTGCATCGATGGTGACGTGTCAGCCCACAGCCACACGCTTTCGGCCGCCTCCCACTCGGTCTCCCTGACATAGAGTCGTGGCGACTTCGCTGATGCCCGCCAGTCGATCATCGTGGCGGCATCGCCCTGGGCATATCGGCGAAACTGCCAGAAGGTCTCGCCGGGCCCGACGCGGCGGCGGCCGTGAACGCCCTGGGCGACGACGGCAGCCACCTGCCGTGCCTCGACCAGCAGGGGTGGCAGGTGCGCGACAAGCTGTTCGGCGCGCCGGCGAAACCCGCTGACCGTTTCGACACTCATGTCCGGCCGACCACGCTCAGCCGAGCGGCGCCTTGAGGCGGTCGATGACCTCGTCGAGCGTCACCCCGTCGGCGCGTGCCGCAAACGTAAGCTGCATGCGATGGCGCAGTACCGGACCGGCCAGGTCCAGGACATCGTCAACCGAGGGCGCCAGGCGTTGGTCGAGCAGGGCGCGGGCTCTCACCGCCAGCATCAGGGACTGGCTGGCCCTGGGCCCCGGTCCCCAGAGAATGCCGGAACTTCCATCGGATGAGTCCGGGCGGCCGGAGCGCACGAGGTCGAGGATCGCCTCGACGACGCTTTCGCCCACAGGAATGCGACGCACCAGTCTCTGCGCCGCCATCAGTTCGGTGCTGTTCAGCACCCCCGCCGGGTTCTCTTCGTCGGGGCCGGTGGTCACCACCAGCATCTCGCGTTCGGCGTCACGACCGGGATAGTCGATGTCGATTTCCATGAGGAAGCGGTCGAGCTGGGCCTCGGGAAGCGGATAGGTGCCCTCGAGTTCCAGGGGATTCTGGGTGGCGAACACATGGAAGGGCTGCGGCAGGTCGCGCCTGGTGCCGGCGACGGTCACGGTGTGTTCCTGCATCGCCTGGAGGAGTGCCGACTGGGTGCGCGGGCTGGCCCGGTTGATCTCGTCGGCCATCAGGAAACTGCAGAACACGGGACCGGGAATGAACCTGAACTCGCGCAGACCGCTTTCCGATTCCTCCAGGACCTCCGAGCCGAGAATGTCGGCGGGCATCAGATCCGGTGTGCACTGGACGCGCTTGGTATCGAGGCCCGTCACCGTGCCGATGGTCTCGACCAGCCGGGTCTTGCCAAGGCCGGGGACGCCGATCAGCAGCGCGTGTCCACCGGCGAGCAACGTGATGAGAAACCGGTCGATTACCGTGTCCTGACCAAAGATGACACGGCCGATCGCAGTGCGCACCTCGGCCAGCCGGGCTCCCGTGCGGTCGATTTCGGCGGCAAGTTCCCTTGCCTCACTGATGCAGGGTTCTTGGTTCACGGCGCTGTCTCTCCCCGGGAACGGTGTGGTGGTCTAGAATGGCGACATTGAATCAAGGTGCAATCCCGAGGACTCCCGACATGCTCCCAGGACGGATCCGCGATGATGCTGCCGCCGGTGCCCCAGCGGACCGCGACCATGCCCGGCAGCTGTTGATCGGGGACATTGACATCAGGATCGCCCGCGACGGCACCTGGTATCATGAAGGCCGGCCCATTCGCAGAATGGCGCTGGTGAAGCTGTTTGCCGGTATCCTGCGATGTGAAGGCGATGGTGAATTCTACCTCAGGACTCCACTGGAAAAGCGCCGCATACGCGTGGATGATGCACCATTCGTGGCTGTCGAGTCGACCATTGAGGGCGAAGGCCCACGGTGCAAGGTGCATTTTCGCACCAACGTCGACGATCACGTGACGGCCGACGCCGATCACCCGGTGCGGGTCGTGGTGGACCCCGAAACAGGGGCGCCGTCACCCTATGTGCTCGTTCGCGACAGGCTCGAGGCCCTGATTGCCCGCCCGGTTTACTATGACCTGGTAAACAGGGGCCGAATCGCATGGCAGGATGGCCGTGAGGTTCTGGGGATAGAGTCATGCGGTTGTTTCTTTGTCCTGGGCGAAACGTCCGATGACGCCGGTTGAGGTGCTGGCCGCCTTCCGCAGGATGCCACAGGCTGAGATCGAGCCGCCGCAACCGGCCTGGGCCGAGGGCCCGGTGCGACGGGCGGCTGCCGTTCTCATTCCCCTGGTCGACCGCCAGGAGGATTCCATGACGGTCATTTTCGGCCAACGCTCGCCGAAGCTTGCCCGCCATGCGGGCGAAGTCAGCTTCCCCGGTGGCCGAATCGAGGCCGGCGAGGACGAGGCCACCGCGGCCCTGCGCGAGGCCAGGGAGGAGGTCGGGCTCGATGCTTCCAGGGTGCAGGTGCTCTGTCGACTCGACACGCAACGTGCCGGTTCGGGCTATTCCATCGCGCCTCTTGTCGGACTTGTCACGCCCCCAGTCGCACTGCAGCCAGATGGCGTCGAGATCGTTGATGCCTTCGAGGTGCCGCTGGGATTCCTGCTTGACCCCGGGAACCATCAGCGGACAAGCATGGTCTGGCGCGGCGAGAGGCGCTGGTACAGTCTGTTCGAGTACGGTTCGCGAACCATCTGGGGTGCGACAGCAACAATCGTGGTCAATCTCGTCGAGGTGCTGAGGGGTGAGAGATGATGCGCTACCTGTTGCCGGTTATCCTGATTACGGTCCCCCTCATCTCCTACATCGTATGGTACCGCCTGGCAGTCGAGAAGGCACGGCGCCTCGAGGAAGGCACATTGCCTGGCTGGCGCGAGGCGCCCTGGGGGCTCATCGTCCTTGGAACGCTGGGCCTCATGATCATCACGCTCGCGGTCTTCGGCTTTGTCGGTCCCGACCCGTC
>JAJEBJ010000254.1 GCA_022822575.1 Alphaproteobacteria bacterium
CTGCCCTTGCGGCGGTCCTTTCGCTCGGAAAGGCGGCGGTAGGCCGACAGCATGAGTGCTCCCGACGCGCCGAGACCGGCAGCGGCAGTCGGGCTCGTCACGCCGCCGAGTATGGAGCCGAGCACGGCAACGATGAGAACAAGGGGCGGGAACACGACCCGCAGGACTTCGACTTCGGCGAGACGCGGCAGTGCATGGCGCACGCCATGGAGCACGGCAACGACCGGCGGCGCGAGGATGAGCCAGGCGGTACCTGTGCTCATCACAGGCGTCACCAGCCAGGCATCGGCCGCCAGCGTGGCGGCAATCCCGCCGGCACCGACGAGAAGCGGCCGACGGGAGGCAGATGGCGCGACCCCCCAGGCGATCGACATGACCAGACCCAGGAAGACGAGGCCGATCAGCAGCTTCTCGGAAACCGGAGGCAGGGAAGCGATCGCTTCGGTCTCCAGAAAATCGAGTTCCTCGTCCGTCGGCATGATGAAAGCAGCCGCTGCCCCGGTTTCCGCCACGGCCATCGAACGGTCCCACTTTTCCTGCCCGTGGAGATCGATCATGGATTTCTTGCAGTCTTCGGAAACGTTGGTGCGCAGTTCGGGTGATTCGGGCCGCTCGACGAGGGTCAGCCGGTCGACGGTCTGAGGGCCGGCAATGCCGGCAGTCACCATCCCGCCTGCCAGGGCAATCACCAGGCCCGGGACAGCGAGGAACCAGAAGAGGCGATGGTTGAGAGTCGCGCCTTCATCCGTCAGTCCGGCGGCGGCAACGCGCACGGGAGGCGCCTTGGTGGGGCGCACGAGGGCATAGCAGAACACATAAGCCGCATAGATGAACGCCAGAAGCAGGCCGGGAACAATCGCCGCCTTAAAGAGCGTGCCCACGGACACCACGGCCGCCTCACCGAGATAGGTGAGCGCATCACGGCACCCTGCCGTCAACGCCCGTTCTTCCTGAGCTGTCGAATAGAGGTCACCGGCGAGGGTTCCAAGGAGAACGATCACGATCGATGGAGGGATGATCTGCCCCAAGGTGCCCGAGGCCGATATCACGCCGGTCGCCAATTCGGGCGAATACCTGTTACGCAGCATGGTAGGCAGAGACAGCAGTCCCATGGTGACGACGGTTGCGCCGACGATACCGGTCGAGGCGGCCAGAAAGGCCCCCACCACCACCACCGAGACAGCCAGGCCTCCCGGCAGGGCGCCGAAGACACGGGCCATCGAGGTGAGCAGGTCCTGGGCGATCCGCGAGCGCTCCAGGGAGATGCCCATCAGAATGAACATGGCGACGGCCAGGAGAAGTTCGATGGAAGGACCGGCAAGCACCCGTTCGTTCATCCGGTTGACGATGAATGTCAGGATGCGGAAGAAGGCGCCATCCACACCGTTCTCGAAGACGGGCACGGTCAGCGTCGGCAGGTCGGGATAGCGAAAGAGGGTGATCGCGTGTTCCTTCACGCCCGAGCCGATCAGTGCCGCATAGTCGTCGCTGCGGTTGTCGATGACGTCCTTGACCAGCAGACCGGATTCACTCAGGCCGGCGATGATGGCAAAGGCCACAAGGGCTGACCCGCCAATGGCGAAGGCCACGGGATACCCCGACAGGATCCCGGCAAACAGGCACACCAGGGTGATGAGGAGCCCGACCTCGACACCGTCAAATCCGAACATCAGGCGCTTGCCCCGGTGCCTTCGGCCGGCGTGTCCGGCGCGAAGTCTGGCAGATCGTCAAGGTCCTTGTAGCGGTCGGCTGACGTCTCCCCTTCCCTGAACTCCAGCAAACTGCGGTAGAAGTGCCCCAGTCCCTGGAGAAACATCAGCCCGGCGAACGAAACCAGCAGGACCTTGAAGAGGAAATAGGCATCGAAGCCATTCGGCGAGAATCCGATGGTCTCGACATTCCAGCGGAGCAGCAGCGCCTTGCGTTCGAGAAGCTCGAGAGTGTCAAGCGCCGACACCTTCGGCGTAACGAGGTGGCGCCACAGGAAAAACCAGCCGAACAGCCACACCACGCCACAGAACGGCATCACAAAGAAGACCGAACCGAACATGTCCAGCAGCCGCTTCGTACGGAAGGACACCGAGGCATAGACAAGATCGACCCGCACATGCCCGCCCTGGACGAAGGTGTAGGCGGCGCACAGGGTCACGATCATCGCGTTGTAGAACTTGAGCTCCTCACTGAACCAGCTGAGATCCCTGGTGAACACGACACCGAACGGGCCCACGGTGATTTCCGAAACGAGAAAGATGCGCTGCAGGGCAATGATCATGATCTGCTGGATGACCATGACGAGAACCGCCCATGCGGCAACGCGGCCGATGACATTGGAGAGTCCCTCGATGCCACGCACCACGAACCAGAGGATTCGTGGTTTCAGGAGACCGACAACGAGGATGATGAGGGCAAGATCGATGATGACGAACAGGAACTCGAGGGAGGCGCCGAAGTAGACGATCCTGACCAGACCCTCACCATCGGAAGGGTCAGGCCACGCCCCGGGTTCGATCAGCAGGTAAAAGAGATTGGCCAGCCCGTCGAGAAGATGGCGCAGGGGCCAGAGAATGACGTCCGGCATGTGTCGTGCACCGGGACCGGCGCCCGCATCGCGTCACGATGCGGGCGCCGTGGAAATCAGATATCCATGACGCGGTTGCGCTGCTCCGCATAGGCACCGGACGACAGCGCGTTCCAGCTCGCCGACTTGACGAGTGAATCGCGATAGGAGTCGTAGATCGTCTTGAACAGCGGATCTCCCATGTTCTCCGCATAGACCTTGTCGGCAGCCACACCGAAGGCATCCCAGACAGTGTCGGGGAAGGTGAAGGTCTGGACACCGGAGGCAACCAGCCTCTGGAGCGCGGCCGAGTTGTTGGCGAGGAACTGCGAGAGATTCCATACGTTGGCTTCACCTGCCGCACACTCGATGATCTTTTGTTCAGAAGCGGAAAGCCCGTCGAAGACCTCCCGGTTGACGGCAAGCGAGAGGCCCGGACCCGGCTCATGGAAGCCGGAGGTATAGTAGATCTTCGTGATCTCGAAGAACCCCGCCTTCTCGTCAGCCCACGGACCGATCCACTCCGTACCGTCAATCTCGCCCTTGGAAAGCGCGTTGTAGACCTCGGCTCCGGGGATGTTCTGAACGGAGGCGCCGAGTTCACCAAGCGCCTTGCCACCGAGGCCGGGCATGCGGAACCGCAGACCTTCGAAATCATCGGGCCCGTTGATCTCCTTGTGGAACCAGCCGCCAGCCTGTGACCCGGTGTTGCCCGCAAGGAAGGTCTTCAGGTTGAAGATCGAGGTGAGCTCGTCCTGCAGCTCGCGGCCGCCCATGTGGTAGTACCAGTTGTTCAGTTCCTCGGCTGTCATGCCGAAGGGAACCGACGTGTAGAAGGCGAAGGCCGGATGCTGACCGACGAAGTAATAGTCGGCGGCATGGTAAATGTCAGCCTGCCCGGACGACACCGCATCAAAGCACTCGAAGGCGCCAACCAGTTCACCTGCCGCCTTGAAGTCGATTTCAATCATGCCGTCGGACATGGCGGTGATGTTGTCCGCGCAGCGCTGGGCGGCATCGTGGACGCCGGCGAGGCCGCGACCCCACGACGTCACCATGGTCAGGGTCTTGCGGCCCTGTGAAATCGCCGGTGTTGGAAATGCTGTAGCCACCGTTCCCGCGGCGCCTGCCGCAGCCATTCCGGTGCCAGCCAGAAACTTGCGTCTGTTCATGATGCTCCTTCTCCCGATTCTTCAGGGTTCTACATGACACGATAACTGCACCCGTATGTGGGGGCAGTTGTTGCTATCCTGAAACATCATTATGCATACCAGAAAGATGCATGCACGGTCTGCCTGCGACCGTGCCCATCCGTCAGGCAGGTTTGTCGACCGCCTCGAGATAGGAATCATAGAGGTCGACGTTGACGACATCATAGGAAGATGCGTCCCCGCCCCACAGTTCGCGAGCACTGAAGGCCACCGTGTAGCAGTGTTCCGGACACTCGCCGAGGTCACGGGCATGGGTGTCGGGATACACGAAGACACCATGGTCATGCACGACTTCGCCGGTGCGTCCCCTCGTGTAGCGCGGAGCACGGGTATGATGGCACGGGTGTTCATTGAGAACCCGCACCTGGTCTCCGGGGCGAAATCGCGCCGGCGTTCCGGCGTCATCGCGCCGTGTCGATGCTCCTCTCGCCACGGCCTCCTCGATGTCGTCAAGAGTGGCGCCCCGGCCGCCACCGGGGCGGACCGGCCCGGCCATCTCAGCCATGCAGGCCTCGATTGCATCCGGTGACAGGAGGCCGCGTTCCTCAAGAAAGGACTCCAGCGCGCGGGTCCATCGCTCGTAGTAACTTGCCTGGAGATAGGCAAGAGGCGGAATGCGCTCAATGTGAGCACGCAGGTGATCATCCGAGAATCCGACATTCCCCGACACCTGCAGGAGGATTCCGAAGGCCACCCTTTCCCAGTCGTCATGGAACAGCGGCTCGTCCGCCTCGCGCGCGACGGCACCGAAACCCATCATGCCGCCCATGTCGTGAATGCCATCCATGACGCCCTCGTCAAACCAATGCCACGCCGATCATGCCGTCTCGTGTCACGAGACCGGCAAGCTCCTCACGGGACAGTTCGTCGCTGCCCGCGGGACGCTGCGGCAGGACCATGTAGCGCAGGTCCGCACTCGAGTCCCAGACGCGAATCTCGACATCGTCCGACACGTGACATCCCATCTCGGAGAGCACGGTTCGTGGCTCGCGCACGACGCGTGCCCGGTAGGGCTCACTCTTGTACCAGCGCGGTGGCAGACCGAGCACAGGCCACGGATAGCAGGAACACAGGGTACAGACGACCACATTGTGAACATCGCTCGTGTTTTCCACGACCACCATGTTCTCGCCCTGCATGCCAGATATGCCGAGCCCCGCCATGGCTTGCGAAGCACTCGCGAGGAGGCGTTCATGGAAGGTGGAGTCACTCCACGCCTCGGCCACCACCCTGGCGCCATGATGCGGTCCGACCCTGGTCTCGTAGAGTTCCACGAGTCGATCAATCGTGTCGGGATCACAATAGCCCTTGTCCGTCAGCAGGCGCTCAAGAGCGGCGACACGCAAGGCCATGGCCGAGGGGGGATGATGATGTTGTTGTTGTGGCATCTTCCTCGCCGGATGAGGTTCCGTCTCTCAAGTATTTCCGGCCCGGCCACCCGACGTCAACCAAAGCGGTTGTTCCGGGAAAATCCTGCGGGAGCGGGCTGGCCTGCCTGGCCACGCTTGCCGAGCCATCGTGCAAGATCGTGCTGGGTGCGCGTGCGGGTGCCTGATTGCCAGGACAGGCCGTCATCGAGCGCGAAGACCGTCGCATCCGAGAGACCACCCTGCCGGTAGCGTTGCAGGATGACGCCCGAACCCCGGGCCTGTTCCGGCACGTCCCGGAGCGGGAACACAAGCAACCTGCCATTCTCTCCGACGACTGCCACGTGGTCTCCCTCGACGACCTTCAACACCATCGCCTCGTCGCCGGCCGCGGGCGACAGCACCTGCTTTCCTCCCTTCTTACGGGACTCCACCAGATCCTCACCCACCACAAATCCCTTGCCGCCGGAAGAAGCCACCAGGAACTTGCGGCCGCCCTGGAACACCACCATGGCGGCCACATCGACATCGTTGCCCATATCAAGCATGAGTCGCAGCGGGTCGCCAAAACCTCGCGCTGCGGGCAGCCTCTCGCAGGCAAGAGTAAAGAACTTGCCATCGGTGGCGAGGACCAGAAGCCTGTCGGTGGTCCACGCCTCGAGACGCAACCTTTCACGGTCGCCTTCCTTGAAGCGCAGCTCGCCCACCTGATCGCCATGACCCCTGGCAGCGCGGATCCAGCCCTTGTCGGAAAGGACCACCGTGACGGCCTCCCGGTGCACCGTGGCGTCAACCGGAATGTCGTCGACCAGTGGCGGGCTGCCGAAGTCGGTGCGCCGCCTGCCAATCCCGCTCTTCTCCCCGAACTGGCGGGCAATGTCTTCAAATTCGGCCTTCAACGACTCCTTCTTCCTGTCTTCCGAATCCAGCAGGCGTCGGAGATCCTCCGCTTCCGCCTTCAGTTCTTTCCTCTCCCTGGCGATTCTCATCTCCTCGAGACGGCGCAGGGAACGCAGGCGCATGTTGAGTATGGCCTCTGTCTGAACGTCACTGAGAGCAAAGCGCTGGGCCAGCGCGGCGGCCGGATCGTCCTCGTCGCGAATGATGCGAATCACCTCGTCGAGATTGAGATAGACGATGCGATGTCCCTCGAGGATCTCCAGACGGCGGCCAATGGCGGCAAGGCGGTTGCGCGACCGGCGCACCAGAACCGTACGCCGGTGGCCGATGAAGGCGGTCAGCACACCTTTGAGGTCCATGACCCCGGGGATGCCGGAGGCGTCTAGCACGTTCATGTTGAGCGCGAATCGCGACTCGAGGTCCGTGACGCGGAACAGGGACTCCATGAGGATGGTGGAGTCCACGGTGCGGTTTTTCGGTTGCAGGACGAGGCGGACATCTTCGGTCGATTCGTCGCTCACTCCCTCCAGCAACGGCAACTTGCGCGCTTCGATGAGTTCGGCGATGCGTTCGACAAGACGTGACTTCTGAACCTGGAACGGCATTTCTGTCACGACAATCCGCCAGGTGCCCCGGGCCTGTTTCTCGATCGACCAGCGTGCCCTGATGCGGAACGATCCCCGTCCCGTTTCATAGGCCTCGCGTATGGTGCCGGGGTCGTCCACAATCTGACCGCCGGTGGGAAAATCCGGTCCCCTCACGATGGTCACGAGATCGGCGACGGAGGCGTGAGGCCGCTCCACGAGGCGGATCAGTGCCGTGCACAGTTCTGCGACATTATGGGGCGGAATACTCGTCGCCATGCCCACGGCAATGCCGCTGGCTCCGTTGGCCAGAAGATTGGGAAAGCGCGATGGCAGGACCACCGGTTCCGAATCCGAACCGTCGTAGGTTTCGCGAAAATCGACGACATCATCGTCGAGGCCATCGAGCAGAGCCACCGCTACCTCGGTCAGGCGCGCCTCGGTGTAGCGCATGGCTGCGGCATTGTCGCCGTCCACGTTGCCGAAGTTGCCCTGGCCGTCCACCAGCGGATAGCGCGCAGCAAAAT
>JAJEBJ010000340.1 GCA_022822575.1 Alphaproteobacteria bacterium
GCATGTGGGCCGTGCGTCCGGTGAAGAGGACGCGTGGCGGGTCGAGCGTGGTGAAGGTGACGGTGTCACCGACGAGATAACGCCACAGACCGGCCGCCGTGCTCACCACGAGCGCGTAGTTGACGCCTTCCTCGACATCCCCGATCCAGCGGCACGCATTCGTTCTGACCTGCTGTCCGTCGACCGGGGCGAACTCGAAGAACATCGCGTTGTCGAGCTGCAGGCGCATGCCGGCGTCCGCACCCCTGTCCGCCATGGCAAAGAAGCCCTCGCTGGCGGCGTAGACCTCGCGGGTTTCCGCATGGCTGCCCTCGAGGAGAGCGGCGAACCGCTCCCGATAGGGGGCCCAGGAGACGCCTCCGTGGACAAGCAGTTCGAACCCGGGATAGACCGAGGCGATGCGTCCGTCTCTTATGCGCGCCGTCTCCAGAAGATGATCGAAGAAGATCAGCAACCAGCTCGGAACGCCGCAGGCCGCGTGTATGGGCTGACCAAGTGAATCCCGGGCGAACCGGTCGATCTTGACGTTCCAGTCACTGATGTCTTCGAGGTGCCTGGGTGGAAAGCTGCGCAGCCGGGCCCAGCGCGGCATGACGGAGGCCGTGATCCCGCTCAGATCGCCACTCGTCACGCCGGGCGCGCGGCGTTGAAGTCCGGTCGATCCTCCGAGAACGAAGACGCGTCCGGCCAGAAGCCTGCTTCGCGGCCTGTTGGTCACGTGCCAGACGAGGAGATCCCCGGCTGCCCGCCGGTTGGAGCGGTTCATCTCACGGGTAAAGGGAATGAAGCGGGTGTTGCCCCGGGTTGTCCCCGACGTTTCGGCAAACCAGGGAACAAGGCCAGGCCAGGTGCAGTTCACGAGGCGCGGGAAGCCTCGGCTCCAGTAGTCGTCCCAGAACTCGTCATGACCGCGCACAGGCACACGGGCGCGGTAGTCATCGAGGGTGCGGACGCCGGCGAGGTCATGGTCCTGTGCAAAACGGGTCCTGACCGCCCTCCTGATGAGGGAGTGCAGAACGCCCTTCTGGAGGCGCTGCGCGTCTCCTGTTTCGAGGTGGTAGAGCCGCCGGCGCGCATGGGCCCTCAGCAGCCACGTCGCATCATGCATGTCCGCCACGGCGCAGATTCAGTTGTCGATGACCGTCACATGGGGGAACGACGCCCGTACACCGTCGGGAGTGAGCGGCATGCGCACGTACCCGCCCGACTGCCAAAGGGGCCACTGGTCGAGCATGGTCGAGCTGTTGAGCCAGCCGTCCTGCCCGCCCAGCAGTACGAAGTAGTTCTCATCCATGTCGGTCATGTCGGAAACATGCCGGGCATTGGCGCCGTAGCGCACCGTGTGGCGCGTGGCGCTGGCGTCATGGGCCGTCTTCATGATGGTCTCTGAACTGCCGCCCACGCCGTGGTCACCGAAGCGGTAGCGGTCACCGATGACGGGAAGCATGGAGAGCGGATGGGCGAGCGACAGGCGGTGCATGTCCGACCAGTCGGTGAACGCGTCAAGTCCCTTCCCCGCCGCCTCGAGACCGGCCGCCAGGGCAGCGTCGAGCACGTCCCTGGACGCCCGTTCCATGTCGCGGACCAGCACTCCCCGGCGTTCCATGATGGCGCCGTGCTCCTCTCCGAGGAGCCGGGCGTAGAACGCGTGGAGAAATCCGGCGCGGAACTGTTCAAAGCTGACCGCGCCGACGGAACCGGCGTGGTAGTGACCGTCCCAGTCCCTGATGCGGGCGATCGCTTCGTCTGCTTCCGGTCCGGCCGATGACGCCAGCCCCGCAACGTCGAGGCCTTCGATGAAGGCGTCGCGCAGTTTCGCCGAAGACGGCATGTAGACGTCCCGCTGGATTGCCTTCACCGCAGCAACGTCAAGCCGGTCACCGCCGCCTGAAAGGCTCGTCAGGCGCGACACCCTGTCGTCGGAGGAAAAGAAGTAGCCGACCGGAGTGGCCGTCGGCGTCGGCCGGTTGTTCGCCGACACCAGATATCCCTCCCGCGGGTTGTAGCTCCAGGGAAAGTCCCCGGACGACTTCATCGTGGCCCAGTCCCTTCTCACCTCTCCGGCATCGGCGACGATGTCTCTCGGAGTTCCGCTCCGCTGCGGCAGGGTGACAGCCATGACCTGGCCGATGTTTCCGTCACGGTCGGCGTAGACCATGTTCTGCCCGGGCACCGCAAAGGAATCGAATGCCGCGCGGAAACCTGTGAAGTCCCGGGCCCGGCTGACCGCCAGCATGGCGCCGATTTCATCGCTTGCGTCATGACCGGTCCACCGAAGCGCGAGATCCGGAAGACCGCTGTCGGCCAGCAGCGGCGCGTCGCTGATCACCGGACCCAGCGGGGTCCGCCTGATGGTGACGGTCGAGTCGAACCACCAGCGCACGGAAATCGTCTCGTCGCGCGTCTCGATGGCATCGGGATCGAGGTCACTGACATCGACAAGATCGCTGGAAGCGGCCCTCATGTTGGTGCCGCCCCAGGCGATCGACGGATTGCGGCCGATGGCGAAGACCGGCAGCCCCGGACCCATGAGACCGACGACGTGATAGGAG
>JAJEBJ010000037.1 GCA_022822575.1 Alphaproteobacteria bacterium
CTGCCTCGAAGCTCTGCGGCATCTCGCTGCCGGCGTCCGTGGTCTTCGCCGGCGCAGCGCTCCCGGATGCCCTTGCGGGTGCGGAGGGCGTCGACCCTTCGAGCGCCTTCAACGCCTGCTCGGGAGTCGGCAGTGTCGCGCTGAAGGCGAGCCGGACCAGGGTCATCTCCACGGCCTGCAGGCTGTCGGGCGCATCGCGCGCCTCGCCGATGCCCTTGAGGAGAATCTGCCAGGCCCGCGTGAGGTGCGGTACGCCAAGGGATTCGGCCATCTCCGACCCCTCCGTACGCTCGAACTCGGGAGCCGCCTGCCTGGCGGCATCGGGAGTGACCTTGCAGCGCGTCAGCCAGTGCGTGAGCTCAAGCAGGTCCTGGAGAACGACGAGCGGATCCACTCCCGATCTGTACTGCTCCGCCAGGCCCTCCAGCGCTTCGGCGATCCGGCCGGCCATGACATGGCGATAGAGTGCGAACGTCATGCCCCTGTCAGCGAGTCCGAGCATGGTCCGCACGTCGTCCTCTGTCACCGTTCCGCGACCCTGGGCGATGGCCTGATCGAGGATGGAGAGGCCGTCACGCACCGAACCGTCAGCGGCGCGGGCGATCAGGGCCAGTGCTTCATCGCTCGCCGACGCCTCTTCCCTGGAGACGATGTCGCCGAAGTACCGGGCAAGTTCCCCGGCATCGACCCGGCGCAGGTCAAATCGCTGGCAACGCGACAGGATGGTCGCCGGAATCTTGCGCAACTCGGTCGTCGCGAAAACGAACTTCAGATGCTCCGGCGGTTCCTCCAGGGTCTTCAACAACGCGTTGAACGCCGGTCCGGACAGCATGTGGACCTCGTCCATGACGTAGACCTTGTAGCGGCCGATGGAGGGCCGGTAGCGCGCCGCATCAAGCAGGCTGCGCATGTTGTCGATGCCCGTGTGGCTCGCGGCATCGACCTCGAGAACGTCGATGTGGCGATCGGCGGTGATGGCAACGCAGTGTTCACAGACGCCGCAGGGCTCGGCTGTCACATCGCCTGAGCCATCCTCGCCGGCACAGTTGAGCATGCGTGCCAGAATGCGCGCCGTGGTCGTCTTGCCGACCCCGCGAACGCCGGTCAGCAGGAAGGCCTGGGCGATCCTCCCGGTCTCCACCGCATGGGTCAGCGTGCGCACGAGGACATCCTGACCGCGCAGTTCACCGAGGGTCTGCGGCCGGTACTTGCGGGCCAGGACACGGTACTGCGGGTTGTCTTGATCAGGAGGTGCCATCGCGTTCCCTGATGAACGGGGCGGAGGTTCGCGCGACCGTGTGAGTAGCGGATGACTGGAAGGCCGGACTGACCCGGTTGAACACGCTACGGCTGCTTCCTCTCGGACCTGACCGGGTTCACGAGCCAATTCCGTCCATTCCGGCCCCCGTCGGCCACACTAGCCGCCACGACCGACGCCACGCAAGCCTGATTGCGCGGCGGCGGGCCCCGTGCGAACGTCGTTTCATGGTCGACGTCACCCACTACCGCGGCGATCTGATCGATCGCGCCGGCGAGTTGCGCCGGGATGATTCGTGGATCGCCGCCAGACTGCACGATCCCGCGACCAGGCTCGTTCCCGTTCACCGCGGACGCAGCCTGCTGCGCGGAAAGAGTGCGGCCTTTCTGACGCCTGGCGACGTCGATGGATTCCCCGATGATCCCCGGATGGAGCCGATCTTTCTCGGAATCGACGAGGTCGGCCCGCTGTTTGCCGTCGACGTGTCGCATCTCGACGAACGGGATCTTGCCGGCGGGGGAGAAGGCTGCGCCCTCGAGGAACTCTACGGCATCGCGACACAGCTGTTGCGCCGCGATGCCTCGCTCCTCTCCCATGCAGCCTGGCTCGTCAGATGGCGGCACCACCATCGCTTTTGCGGTGTCTGCGGCCATGTCACCGAGGCCAGGGAAGCCGGTCACGTGCGAATCTGCACCAACGACGCGTGCAGGACCCTCGCCTTTCCGAGGACGGACCCGGCCGTCATCATGGTGACGGAGTTCGCCGACCGGTGCCTGCTGGCCCGCCAGAAGAACTGGCCGGGCGGGCTTCACTCCTGCCTGGCGGGATTCGTCGAACCCGGTGAATCGGCGGAAGAGGCGGTGGTCCGCGAGGTTCGCGAGGAATCGGGACTCGAGGTGCGGGATGTCCGCTACCACGGGACCCAGCCATGGCCCTATCCGTCCTCGCTGATGCTGGGCTACTTTGCCGTCGCCACGCACGATGACCTTGTCATCGATACGGAAGAACTGGCCGGCGCCCGCTGGTTCACCCGCGACGAGCTCGTGACACTTCCCCGCGGTGTCGAACTGCCACGCCGTGATTCCATCGCCCGCGCCCTGATCGACGCCTGGATCGCCGCGGGATAAAGTGCCTGTCAGCCTTCCCGAGCACGAGGAATCATCCATGAGCTGTCTCGAGATCCACCAGATTCCGGTTCTCTCCGACAACTACGTCTATCTCGCGCACTGTCCCGAGACGGCGGCCACGGCGGTCGTCGATCCGGCAGTCACGAAACCCGTGCTCGACGCGGCCGCGAGCAAGGGATGGTCCATCACGCACATCATCAACACCCACCATCACGACGATCACACGGGTGGCAATCTCGACATCAAGCGGGCCACGGGTTGCACCATTGTCGGACCGGGACCGGACCGTGACCGCATCCCGGGGATCGACATCATGGTCGACGAGGGCGACACCTTCATGCTCGGGGCGGCCGAGGCCCGTATCTTCTTTGTCCCCGGGCACACGCGCGGGCACATCGCCTACTGGTTCGCCGACTCTGCTGCACTCTTCTGTGGCGACACCATGTTCGTCATGGGGTGCGGCCGGCTGTTCGAGGGAACCCCGGTCCAGATGTGGGATTCACTGCAGAAGCTCATGGGTCTGCCCGGCGACACGCGCGTCTACTGTGCCCACGAGTACACCCAGGCCAACGGCCGATTTGCGCTCACGGTCGATCCGCAGAACGACGACCTCGTGCGCCGCATGGCGGTTGTCGACGACATGCGCGCCAGGAACCTGCCGACGGTTCCCTCCACCATCGCCGAGGAACGGGCGACCAACCCTTTCCTGAGACCGAAGAGCCCGCTGGTCATGAAGGCCCTCGACATGGAAGGCGCCGATCCGGTGACGGTGTTCGCCGAACTGCGTCAACGCAAGGACAGGTTCTAGACGCCGGGGCGGCGGCGGATCAGCCGCTGGCATCACCGCCATGGCTGCTCCACCACGCCGTCCACTGATCGTAGTCCGGCCCGATGTCGGCGCCGGTGATGGTCCGCAGTGACCAGGAGGAGAACCAGCGGACATCCTGGGAGGTATCCAGGAGGGCCTCGATCAGGTGCGGCACCGCCGTCGCGTCACCGATGCGGCCAAGCGACCATGCCGCCTCCCAGCGAACGCGTTCATGCTCGTCCTCCAGCGCCTCGATGAGCGCCGTGACGACCGCCGGCTCACCGGTGCTGCCGAGGGCCGACACCACGGAAAAGCGCACTTCATGCCCCGGTTCGTCGAGAGCGGGGAGCACGCTCTCCACACCCCAGACATCGATCATGACGTTGACCAGCGCCTCGAGGAATCCGTCGGGCTTCACCAGCGTTTCGAGAAACGGAGCATTCTCCGGTTTCTCGTACCCGTGATCGATCAGGACATCGAAGGGACGCTCGATCGTGGACGAGAAGGGGCGCATGCTCTCGTTCGCCCCGGGACCGTTGACCGCCACCTCACCTGAAAGATCGGCACCGGTGTAGAGATAGGTTCTGCCGCGGTCGATGTAGAGCCTGCCAAGTGCCCGCCCCGTCAGGGAGACCCGAAGTTCCCAGCCCTCGCCGCCCGCACCATCGTCGAGCGGCTCGATGTCCGCCGCCAGGAGCATGTCCTCGGCATAGTCGACAAGCGGCAGTTCGAAGTCCTCCAGAAGATGGAACTCCGGCAGTGACGCCTTGCGGTACTCGAACTCCTGCTCGATTGTGATCGCGACCGCGTCGGGAAGCGACTCAGGCGAAGCGTCGGAGCGGAAAGGCATCACCGCGAGGCCGGCGACGACAATCAGGATGATGAGCGCACGCCTGGACATGATGCAACCATTCTAGACCGCATCACCGGGTAGAGTCCCTACCTCGTCTCTCCTTCGAGCCACGCCTCAAGGGCGACGGCAGCGCGTTCCCGCGTGGCATCATCGAGACTGTCCTCGAGGCTGGCGAGGTTCGCGGCAGCAATGTCGTCGCCCGCCCGGGCTGCGAGGCTGAGCCACACAAAGGCGCCGACCGGATCGTACGGTTCCACGGTGAGCAGCAGGAATCCCAGCAGAGACATCGCGTCCCGCTCCCCTGCCCCGGCTGCTGCCTCAAGAAGGACCCGGGCACCCTCTGGGTCCGCCGGACCTCCCTTCCCCTCGAGAAGCAGACGGGCAAGGCGCACGCTCGCCCGGTCGTGTTCCTGTGCTGCGGCCTCAGAGTACCAGTGCCGCGCCTTGGCCGGATCGACGGGAAAGGGGCTCGGTTCCGCCGACACGTGACCGAATGCCATTCCGGTTTCGTAGCCATAGCCCAGGAGGAACTGCGCCTCGGCGTTGCCCGCCTCTGCTTCGACGCGATACCACGTCATGGCCTCGACAAAAGTCTGCGGAACATCCGCGACAACGGGCAACCCCGACCATCCGGTCACCAGGGCTGCAAAAACGACAAGACGCGTGTGTCGGAGGGTGCCATCCACCAGGCTCAAAACAGTCACTCCCGCCCTGATCAGCTCATCCACGCAGCATGGCAGATGCCAACAGTCCTGAAGCCCCATGAACCGGCCGGAGGTTCATACTACTCCCGAACAACGGGGATTGACCACTGTTTTGACGTGTCCCCTGTCAGGGGTATCCCCATGGTGCGGCGTCATCCGGAATCGTCACCGCCGGTGAGGATCTCCAGCAGCTGACGGGCGGCATCGTCAACTCCCGCAGTGCCGTCTGCCACGGCATCGGCAAGACCGGCGAGCCGGGGGTGGTGACGGGCCCGTTCACGGGCGAGAGCCAGTGCCGCCTCGGTGATCTCCTGGCGCAGGCCCTGGAGGGTGCGCCTCGGTGATCGCCCGGCGGGACGATCCCCGTCGACGAGGAGGCCGGCAAGCTCGCCAACCCCGTCGCCGCGCGTGGCGACTGTCATGAGGACCGCAGGCGCGCCTTCGCCTCTCCAGGAGACCGCCGCCTCCAGTGCCGCCTTCGCGGCATCAGCACCCGGTCGGTCGGCCTTGTTGACGACGACGAGGTCCACGGTCTCCAGAATCCCGGCCTTGGCGGCCTGGATGTCATCGCCGGAACCGGGCGGCCACACCAGGACGCTCCTGTCCGCGAGGCGGGTGATCCCGGTCTCGGACTGGCCCGTACCGACAGTCTCGACGATGATGATGTCGCTTCCGGCGGCATCCATCACGTCGATGACGCGTGATGTGGTCGTCGCCAGACCGTCCGCACGGCCCCTGGAGGCGTGGCTGCGAATGAAGACCCCGCGGTCGGTGGCGTGGCCGGACATGCGGATGCGGTCACCGAGAAGAGCTCCCCCTGTCACGGAACTCGACGGATCGACGGCCAGAACCGCGACCAGCTTCGAGCGGCGGCGGAATTCCCGCACCAGGGCGTCCGTCAGGGTCGACTTGCCGGCGCCGGGAGGACCGGTCAGTCCCAGGACCAGCGCGTGACCCGCTTCCAGGCGTGCGGTCTCGATGATAGCGGCAGCATCGGGATAATCGTTCTCCACGGCCGTCACGGCGCGGGCGAGGGACGCGCGTTCGCCCCGCCTCATGGCGCCAACCCAGGAAGGCATGTCCGGCCCTGAAGCAGGTTCTGTCATGGCAGCAAAGCATAGGGAATTGTATCGGAAAGTCACCATGATCACTCTTGACTTCCAGGCGTGCGCAAGGGATGACGCGTGTATGGACGGGGCCCGTCCAGGCTCCATTGTCGGCTCGTTCGGGAGGATTGCCTGAGCACGTTCAACGAACCGGCCATCGGGACGTACCACGGAAAGTTCAGCGGCATCAGCACGATGATGCGCCTGCCGCACGTGACCAACCCGGATGGGCTCGACATCGCATTGGTCGGCGTTCCCTACGACATGGGAACCTTCGTGCGGCCGGGTGCGCGCATGGCCCCGGCCCAGATTCGCGACATGTCGCGCTTCATTCGCAACGTCAACCCGGCAACAGGCGTGGCGCCCTTCACGTTGTGCCAGGTGGCGGATTTCGGCGACGCCCCGGTCAACCCGATGAACGTCGAGGGCACGATCGAGAAGGTGACCGTCTTCTTCGAGATCCTGGCCCACGCCGGCGTCGCGCCCATATCCGCCGGAGGCGACCATACGATACCGCTCATGATCCTGCGCGGCATGCGCCGAGCCGGAAGGCTCGACGCGCCGGTTGGCATGATCCACGTCGACGCGCATGCCGATGTCCTCAGGACGAACGCCGATGTCTTCGAGGGCGTCGAGGTCAACCATGGGACCTTCATGCGCCTTGCCGTCGAAGAAGGTCTGGTCGACCCGAAACGCACGGTGCAGATCGGCCTGCGCGGCTCGCAGTATTCCCATGACGCCAACGACTTCGCCGTCGATGCCGGCATCCGCATGATCTACCAGCACGAGTTCGAAGAGCTCGGGCCCAAGAGGACGGTGGCGGAGATTCGGGCGCGGGCCGGCGACGGGGCGATGTACTGTTCGATCGACGTGGACGGGCTCGATCCGACCGTTTGCCCGGGCACCGGGTTTCCCGAACCCGGCGGCCTGACCATGCGCGAAATGCAGCAGATCCTGCGCGGCTGTCAGGGCCTCGATCTCGTCGGGGCAGACGTCTGCGAGGTCAATCCGTCCCTCGACCCGTCGGGCAACACGGCACTGGTGGCCGCCAACCTGATGTTCGAACAGCTCTGCATCCTCGCCGAGGCGGTCTCGAAGCGAAGGGCCTGAGGACCGTTAAATGGTCCGGTGGGCCGCACGAGTGTGACTTTCCGATAAAGGCCCCGGCAACCGGCCTTCGCCGGAGCGGTCAGGGATCCCCTTCCTGGAGCGACATCAGGTAGGCAATCACGTCGGCGCGATCCTCCTCGTCCTTCAGCTTGAAGACCATCTTGTTGCGCACCCTGGAGGCGTCCAGTGTCTCCTTCAGGAAGGCCTTGGGATCGGTGATGTAGGCGTCCACGCTTTCCGGGGTCCACACGAGGCCCGCCTCGCCGGCCTCGACCATGCTGGTGGAAAACCTGTAGTCCGCCGTTCCGGCCTGGCGTCCGAAGACACCGAGCAGGTTCGGACCCGCCGGCTTCGTCCTTCCGGCCTCCACCGAATGGCAGGCCTTGCATTTCCGGAACACCTTCTCGCCCCTGACGGGATCTCCCGGCGTGAAGGCGACACTCACTGTGACGAACGCCAACAACGCCAGCAACCCTGAAAGCAACGCGCCACGCATCATGTCCGTCTCTCTTCGGCTTCCCCAGGCTTCGGCGGCGGAGCGTGACGACATCGCCGTTCACGGGTTTCCGCATTCCACCATGAACGGAGCGATCCCCGGGTCGGGGACCGGTGATGACCGACCTAGCTTCTATCCTCGCATGCACAGCGCCCGCAAGGGCACCAGCGGAGAGTACGCCGCGCCGGCAGCGCGACTGCGCTTCGCAGCCATGGCTGGTGAGGGAGAGACCTTGCGTCGTGCCCGCGATCCGGACTTCAGAATCACGACCGCACGATGCGCACGAGAGCCTTGATTGTTGTGCACTTCAATTGATCAGATAGGGATAATGGTCTTTTCGCCTCGATGAAGGTCACGATACCGCCCATGAGCCGAGACCCGAGCCACGACATTCTCTTCGAGCCTGTGCACATCGGACCGGTCAAGGCGCCGAACCGCTTCTACCAGACACCTCAGTGCAGCGGCATGGGACGGAACTACCCCTCGTCCTGGGCCGTGATGCGCGGCATCAAGGCCGAGGGTGGCTGGGGGGTGGTCTTCGCCGAACAGTGCGACTTTCATCACAGCACCGACAACCCGCGCAACGTGCGCCTGTGGGATGCGCAGGACCTCCCCATCGTCGCCCGCATGGTCGAGGAAGTGCACGCCCAAAGCAGCCTCGCGGGCCTCATGCTGGCGCACAACGGCTACACGACGCCCAACCTGATCAGCCGCGAAACGCCTCTGGCGCCCTCGATGATTCCGTCGTTCGGCATCGCTCCCGGCCATGCCCGTCCACTCGACAGGGCAGACATCCGCACGCTGCGCCAGGCGCACCGAAGCGCCGCGCTGCTCGCCTGCGAGGCAGGTTTCGACAT
>JAJEBJ010000079.1 GCA_022822575.1 Alphaproteobacteria bacterium
TGTTGCGGTGCCAATCGCGGATGTAGCCTTCACGCTTGAGCACTCCGAGCACGTTTTCCTTGAGTTTCGACGCCGGGCAGTTGATGCGCGTCTTGCCGCGCATGTGCCCGTTGCGGATGCGGGCCAGCATATCGCCCAGGGGATCGGTCATCGTCATGACACTTGTCTCACCTCGCTCACCAGCTTGACTTGACCATGCCGGGAATCAGGCCGTCGGAGGCCAGTTCGCGCAGCATCACCCGGGACATGTCGAACCGCCGGTGGTAACCGCGCGACCTGCCGGTCACGGCGCAACGGTTGCGCACCCTGACCTTCGCTGAGTTGCGCGGCAGCTTGGCGAGCTTGAGTCTCGCCTGGAAGCGCTCTTCCACGGGAAGGTCCTGCGACTTCGCCTGGGCAAGGAGTGCAGCCCGCCGGTCGGCGAAGCGTGCGACGAGCCTTTTCCGCCGCTTGTTTCTTTCAATGGCGCTCTTCTTTGCCATGATCGTCCTTTCGTTGGGAACTCCCTCGACAGATGGTTCACGTCCTGGTGAATGGCATGTGGAAACCGTCAAGCAGGTGCCAGGCCTCGTCGTTGTTCCTGGCTGTGGTGCAGATGACAATGTCCAGCCCGCGAATGCGGCTGACCCGGTCATAGTCGATCTCGGGGAACACGATCTGTTCCCTGAGGCCCATGGCGAAATTGCCTCTGCCGTCGAAGCTCTTCGAACTGACGCCGCGAAAGTCGCGCACCCTGGGCAGCGCTATTGTGACGAGACGGTCGAGGAATTCGAACATGCGGCGTCCGCGCAGCGTAACCCGCGCACCGACAGGCATGCCTTCCCTCAGCTTGAAGTTCGATACCGACCGCGAAGCCCGGGTGACCACCGCTTTCTGTCCGGCAATCAACGTCAGTTCCCCGGCGGCGGCCTCAGCCTGCCTCGAATCCTGCACGGCATCGCCCACACCCATGTTGAGGACGATCTTGTCCAGTTTCGGGACGGCGTGGATGTTCCTGTAACCGAACGTCTCCATCATCGCCGGACGGATGGTGTCGTTGTACATCGCCTTGAGACGCGGCACGGCCATGGCGTTGCCCTCCGTCATCCGTCAATCACTTCGCCGGAACGCTTGGCCACGCGGACCTTGCGGCCATCGTCCAGGGTGCGGAATCCGACACGGGTTGGTCGACCGTCTACAGGATCGGCCACTGCCAGATTCGAAAGATCGATCGCGAGTTCCTTGGTGATGATGCCACCCGGGTCCCGCGCCGTCGGTTTGGTGTGACGCCGCACCGCATTGACGCCGGAAACAACGGCCCGGCCCTCGCGTGGCAGGACCTTGAGGACCTCGCCCTGCTGACCCCGGTCTCGGCCGGCGAGCACGATCACGCGGTCTCCGTGTTTGATCCTTGCAGCCATCAGAGCACCTCGGGCGCCAGAGATATGATCTTCATGAAATTGCGGGACCGCAGTTCGCGCGTGACCGGGCCAAAGATGCGGGTACCCACCGGTTCGTTCTGCCGGTTGATGATCACCGCCGCGTTGCGGTCGAAGCGCAGGGCACTGCCGTCCGGGCGGCGGATCTCCTTGGCGGTGCGCACGATTACGGCGCGGGCCACGTCACCCTTCCTGATCTTGGCGCTGCGGTCAGGTGACTGGGGATCGGCGTCCTTCACCGTGACGACGATGATGTCGCCGACGCTCGCGGTCTTTCGTTTCGAGCCACCAAGCACCTTGATGCACTGCACACGCCTCGCACCGGAGTTGTCGGCCACAAAGAGATTGGTCTCAGCCTGGATCATCGATCACTTCTCCCAACGAACGCGCCGGTCAGACGGCGGGCTCGAGAACCGTCCACCGCTTCAGCTTCGACAGCGGACGGCTTTCACCGATCCGGACCTTGTCACCGACCTGGACCTCGTTGGTCTCGTCGTGGACGTGATAGCGCTTGGAGCGGCGGATTGTCTTCTTGTAGAGCGGGTGCTTCATCAGCCGGTCGACCCTGACCACGACGGTCTTGTCTCCCGACTTCCCTGTCACCACTCCCTGCATCGTGCGTCGCGACATGGCTCACGTGCCTCCCTCTAGGCCGGTCCGGGACCGCCCTTCAACAGTCTTGATGCGTGCGATGTCGCGGCGGATCTGCCGGACACGCGCCGTGTTTCCCTCGCGCCCGTTGGCGTGCTGGAAGCGCAGGTTGAAGAGTTCCTTCTTCAGCGAAAGAAGCTGTTCCTTCCTCTCGTCGGCGCTCATGGCCCGGATTTCCACCGCCCTCATGCCGTGCCTCCGGAATGGCGCTGGATGAAGCGTACCGGTATCGGCAGCTTTGCCGCACCAAGCCTGATGGCCTCGCGCGCCGTCGTCTCGTCGACCCCGTCGAGCTCGAACATCACGCGACCGGGCTTCACTCGGCACATCCAGTACTCCGGAGAACCCTTGCCCTTGCCCATCCGCACCTCGGCCGGCTTGGTGGACACCGGAACGTCGGGGAACACGGTCACCCAGACACGCCCGGCGCGTTTCATGTAGCGGGTGATGGCGCGCCTGGAGGCCTCGATCTGACGTGCCGTGATGCGCCCGGCGGACTGCGCCTTCATGCCGTAGGCGCCGAAGTTGAGGCTGGTGTACCCCTTGGCGTGGCCGTGGATACGGCCCTTGTGTGCCTTGCGGTAGCGTGTCTTCTTCGGAGAAAGCATGACCGTTACATCCTCGCCTGGGTGCCGTGAAGTTCCGTCTCACGGCGCTCGTGGGCCCCCGGATCGTGGGTGAACACTTCACCCTTGAAGACCCAGGCCTTGACACCGAGTGTTCCGTAGGCGGTCTTGGCCGTGACCCGGCCGAAATCAATGTCAGCCCGCAGGGTATGGAGCGGCACCCTGCCCTCCCGATACCACTCCGCGCGAGCAATCTCGGCGCCGCCCAGACGTCCTTCGACGTTGATGCGAATGCCTTCCGCTCCGAGCCGCATGGCAGACTGCACGGCGCGCTTCATGGCGCGGCGGAAGGAGACACGCCGTTCCAGCTGCTGGGCGATGTTCTCGGCGATCAGGTAGGCATCCACTTCAGGCTTGCGGATCTCAACGATGTTGACCGCGACGGTCGAGTCGGTCAGCGCCTGGAGACTCTCGCTCAGCGACTTGATTCCCTTGCCGCGCGTACCGATGACGACACCGGGTCTCGCCGTATGAATCA
>JAJEBJ010000226.1 GCA_022822575.1 Alphaproteobacteria bacterium
CACGACATCATCGATTCGTTTATCTCACCGGAAGCGGGCGCATACGAGATCTCCAACTGGTACTACGGTCACTCCAACGCAAAGTCATATGACGGCTTTGACGAGGAATTCCTGCGTTCAATCGGTCAATCCAAGAACGTCGAAGAATTCCTGGAGGGCACCGCTTTCCAGCAGACCATGAACGAGCCCGAAGTCCTTGCCCTGCGCTGGGAGGAGCTGAAGGCCGGTTTCTGAACGAAGGAGAGAACCGCCGGTCACGTGGCGAATGCGACCGCCAGTCTTGGCGGTCGCTGCGGCGGGCGACTTGCCCCAGCGCCCGCGGAGCCAGATCTCATACACCACGTCCGGGATACGGTCCGCCGACAAGTACATCCCGTCAATTCTGGCGCGCAGCACGCACGGAAGCAGACATCGCGGATGTCCATTACCGCGACACTCCGTCACTGCATGGTGCATCAAGCCCTGCATGACCGGGTTGTATCCCAGTGGTCACACAGTCGCCGGATGCGATCTGCATCCTCAACCGGCAATTCACGTCACGCGCAGACATCGCACGCAAGCCTCGAACCACCCCATATGTCTCGGGCTCACCCGAAAGGGCGTATCGAGGGTTGGCGTCAAGGCGTCCCGCCGTAACTCTCGATGATGGAGTCGTAGCGGCCGGAGGCACGCATCGCAGCGAGCGCCACGTCGAAGGCGTCGCGCGTCGCCTCGTCGCGGAAGCCGACGCGGTAGGAGGAAGGCGGGAAGATCGCGTGCCGGGTCACCGGCTGCCCGGTGTCGGCCATGGAGGTCACCCTCGGGTCGTCCGTGAACCAGTTGAAGATGTTGATGTCGGCCACGACGACGTCGACCTCGCCCGCAAACAGAGCCAGGTTCTGACGGTACTGTTCGGCGACCTCGCTGTAGGCCGGATTGCCGTCGGCGACGGCGCGATAGGGATCGGGCAGGTAGAGCCGCGCGTTCTGGAACGCCATGACCGAATGGTTCGCCAGATCCTCGATGGTGTCGATGGCGATGCTGCGTTCCGCCAGCGTCATCGCCTGGTTGTGGTAGACGATTGCGACCTCCGACAGAGCTGCGCCCGGGTTCGCGTCCGGGCTGACGGTCATGGCTGCGTCAACCTCGCCTCGTGCCAGCGCCTCCGGCACGGCGCCCAGCTCCATGAAGACGGGCTCCATCTCGTACCCGGCATCCGCCAGCGCATCGCGGACGATGTCGTACTCCATGCCGCGCCGTTCGTCGGCAATCACATAGGGCGGTATCGAGAGGCTGACGGCGACCGTAATCGGCTCCAGGTCCTGGGCTGGCGCGGCCGACGCCAGGAAGACGAGGCCGGACAGGAATGAGATGAGACGCGACATCGCTGTGTGCTCTGGACTGTGGATCGGTTTGGCTTCTCGGGCCGCACTTTCGACGATTTGCGCACACCGGGTCAATACGGACGCCGCGGGCATTGACAAGGCCACCTTCCAGCAGACACCCGTCAGTGTGCTCATGTCCGTCGACGTGACCGGCCCTCCACACGGATGAGTCGCATGAGAGCGGGTCACGACGTACGTCGTGCCATTGACGGAGCGGCCATCCGGTCGAGACGCCGTGCCACCCTCTGCCTTGCGGCGCGTTCGGCCCTCAGAATGCCGTCGATGAGGGTATGGGTCAGGGGATCGGCGATGGCATCGAGTGTCGCCAGACCACCCTCGAGTTCGGCGATGATGACGTCATGGATATCGCGGGCTGTCCGCTCGGCGGCCGCGGGCCCGCGGCCCATGACGATGCGGCCATGGCGGCGATGGTCCGGCAGACCGCCGAGATCGAGAAGTCGTTCGAGGAGCGCCTCGGCGCGGGCCATGGCCTCGAGGGCGGCAACCAATTCACGTTCCGCATCCTTTCTCCTGCCGGCGCTACCGAAGACGAGACTGTGCAGGAAGATCTGGCTGACGGCGGCGACGAGCGGGCGAAGGGCCCTGTTGAGTGCCTCAAGCGCCACAGGCAGTGCACCCGGCTTGGGCAGCAGGTGCTTGGCATGGCGCGTGCCTTCCGGTGGCTCCTTGCACCATGCCCGGAGTCGTGCGGCGTGCGCCTCTTCGCTGGCCACGATCTCACACATCAGCGTCCGCATGGCGCCATCAGGGAGCGCCTCAGCCGCATCCAAGGCAGTCCTGGCACAACGTTCCGCCTGGGCGGCATCGGCAGCGAGCACCGTCCGGGCATCAATTCCTATGACGAGGTCCGACGCCGGCTTGTCACCCGGACGGATGCCTTGCGCTGCCATGGCCTCGACCAGGGATGACGCCTGTCGCATCTGCTGCATCCAGTGGTCATTGGACTCCGTGGCCTTCGAGTGACCCCAGGCCCTCAGCATGCGGGAATGGAAGAACGACTGGTTGATGGAGTCGATCAGGACGGCAAGAAGGAGGCCGGACACCTTGCCGGCGCCGCAGGACCGGTTTGCCGTCAAGGCGTGTTGCGCCGGGCACGCGCCCAGCTGTCGCGCAGGCCGACCGTACGATTGAACACCGGACGCTCGCTGGTGGAGTCGGCATCGACACAGAAGTAGCCCTGGCGTTCGAACTGCAGGACGTCCCCGGGCGCGGCGTCGAGAACGGCCGGTTCAACACGGCAGTCATCGAGGATGACGCAGGAGTCCGGGTTGAGGTCGGCGACGATATCGCCACCACTGCCAGGAGTCTCGGTTGTGAAAAGACGATCATAGAGACGGACATCAGCGCTGACGGCATGATCGGCCGAGACCCAGTGAAGGGTACCCTTGACCTTGCGCCCGTCTGGAGAGCCGCCACCCCTGGTTGCCGGATCGTGGGTACAGCGAAGTTCCACGATGTCGCCGCCCGCATCCTTCACGACCTCCTGACAGGTGATGAAATAGCCGTGGCGCAGGCGGACCTCCCGCCCCGGGGCCAGGCGGAAGAACTTGCGCGGCGGTTCCTCCATGAAATCGTCGCGCTCGATGTAGAGGGTTCGGGTGAAGAGCAGCGAACGGCGCCCCGCCCCTTCATCCTCGGGATTGTTGATCGCCTCGAGTTCGTCGGTCTGATCCTCCGGCCACGTCTCGATGACCACCTTCAGCGGCCGCAGCACCGCCATGCGGCGCAGCGCCGTACGGTTGAGGTGGGCGCGTACACAGTTGTCGAGCATGGCCGGGTCGACGAGGTTGTCTGCCCTGGCAACCCCAACCCTCGAAATGAACTCCCGGACTGCCTGTGGCGGAATGCCCCGGCGTCTCATGCCGCGCAGCGTCGGCATCCTGGGGTCGTCCCAACCGTTGACATGGCCGTCGCGGACAAGGGCGATGAGCGCCCGTTTCGACAGTACCGTCGAGGCAACGTTGAGCCGGGCAAATTCGTACTGGCGGGGCACGCAGGGCACCGGAAGATGGTCGATCAGCCAGTCGTAGAGCGGCCGGTGATCCTCGAACTCCAGGGTGCACAGTGAATGGGTTACGCCCTCGATAGCATCCGACTGGCCGTGCGCATAGTCATAGGTCGGATAGATGCACCACGTCGTGCCGGTACGCGGATGGTGCGCGTGAAGAATCCGGTAGAGCACCGGATCGCGCATGTTCATGTTGCCCGAAGCCATGTCGATTTTCGCTCGCAGCACGTGTGCGCCATCGGGAAATTCACCGGCCCGCATGCGCCGGAAGAGACCGAGATTCTCCTCGGGCAATCGGTTCCGCCATGGGCTGTCGCGGCCCGGAGCGTTCCATGTGCCGCGGGCCTCGCGCATGTCGTCAACCGACTGGGAATCGACATAGGCATCGCCATTGCGGATGAGATGTTCGGCCCAGGCATAGAGCTGCTCGAAGTGGTCCGAGGCGAAGTAGAGGTGCTCTCCCCACTCGAAACCGAGCCAGCGGACATCTTCCTGGATGGCTTCGATGTATTCCTGCTCCTCGCGTAGCGGATTGGTGTCATCGAACCTCAGG
>JAJEBJ010000467.1 GCA_022822575.1 Alphaproteobacteria bacterium
CCATTGCGGGTGCTGTGCTTGGCGCCCGCTTCGGCCTCGAGGGCATCCCCGAACGCTGGCGCCGACGGGAGGCCGAAATCAGGGCCGGGCGCATCCGGATGGAGGACTGCGCCGACCGGTTGGTGGCCTCTGCCCGGAAAAAGGCGTCGCTGACATCCTGACGGAACGGGCGGTTCAAGGGGGTCAGCTCCTTCTCCACCCTGACCCGTTGGTTTGATCACGAGGCGGTCCCGAACCGGGTTTGCTATCGCTGCCAGATGCACTCCGCCCAGGTGACGTAAAGCGTCTCAGTCAGATAGTCGATGTCGTAGGAGCATGATCCGGTGATACCTTCATAACTGCCGGCGCCCCCCGCCAACGTCAGCTGTCCCGCACCGCCTTCTTCGGCGGCACCATCTACATGTCTCTTGGCAATCGAGAACAGCATGTCGCCCGCGGGACTCGCGGAGGTACAGGCTCCATCGAGTCCGGTGTTGGTGGCCGAACTCTTTCCGGACACGATGCACGACGTCCGCATGGATCGTCCCTTGACGAAGGGCCCGCCGCTGCTCTCGACAATGGTACTGGTGCCCTCGGAGATGCCGCCGAAGATTGTGCCGTCCACATGGGGGATCGTGGCGTATTGGCTGGTCAGGCTCGTCGTGAGGGCGAAACTGCCTGTTTCCTCGGCGGCCGGGCCCTGGCCAACCTGCAGAAGTCCGGCGGCGACGGCCAGTCCCAGTGCATGTCTTCTGCCGAATGTCATGGCGTTCTTCCTCGTCCTTTCAAGATGGCAAACACCGACGCTACGGTGTCAAGAAAGAACGGGGTGAACAACACGAATCTCGACGTTGCCACCTGATCCGTCATGTGTACCTGTGTGCGGCACACTTGCTGATCGTCGTCAGTCAGCGACGATTTGAACTTTCCGGGACGGGCTACAATCGGCCTGGCGATACAGCTTGCGGACTTTGTGCGAGGCGAGGGATGAGGCAACAGCGTCACCATGGTTGTGACCCCGGCGCCTGCCAGTCATTCTCTTCGCGGATCTCGCCGGATCCGCATGGCTTCATCAGGGAAAGGGGGTGCGAATTGTCACCGTACAGGAAGCCCGTGCAGTGGGAGGACTCGCGCAACAAGCTCTATCCCCACCAGGTCGTCTTCACCTGTCCGCCCAGGGACTTTTGCGGAGGGCCGACGGACTTCGTGCGCATGGCGCCCGACACGGTCGGGGTCCATGGCCGCATGCTGCACATACCCGACTACGAACACCGTCTCGACCAGCGCCTGCAGAACTTCGCGCTGCTTGAGGAGGTGGTCGAGTGTGCGGCGAACGCCGGTGCGGACGTCTGCGCCCAGGTCGGCTCGAACTGGGTCCATGCCTCGAACCTCGGGGTCGAGGGTATCCGCCGTTACATCGAGCGGCTGAGCGAGACTTATGCGACCGCGTTCCACATGGCGGGCTACGCCATGGTCGAAGCACTGCGTGCGGCCAACGTCGAGAAGGTGGCACTCAATGCCGTCTACCACTGGCCGGACTGGTGGCAGGGGACCGTGGGCTTTCTGCGCGAGGCAGGCTTCGACGTCGTGTGGGCCGGCAATTTCGTCGACCAGGGCTGGTTCGCCAGCCAGGAAGAGCTCAATGGCCAGGTGTTCTGCTTCGACGAGGAACTGGCGGCACGATCCATGGCTTACGTTGCCGACAAGGCGCCCCACGCCGACGCCTATCTCGCCAACGGCACGGCCCACTTCCGACGTGCGTCAGATGGCGTGACCCGGCGATTCTGCGGGCTGGCGCCCGAACTCGAGGCCATGCTCGGCAAGCCCGTGATCACGCATGACATCGCCCTTTACTGGCGTGTCTTTAAAACACTCGGCATGGCTCCCGTGACAAGGCAGGGCAGCCTGCTCGCCTCCCTGCAGTGAACGTCGCAGGCAGGCGGCGCCCCGCCAGATCAGTCCGGGTCCGGAGTCGTTGGAGGCCCTTGCCAGGCACCACGTCACGGGTCTTCGTGGAAGACCACCTCTGCCGGCAGGACTGTCACGCTGGAAGGCAACACGGCCTGGTACGTGACGTCTTCGACTCTCCACGACGCCGTTGTCGTACAACAATGTTGTCGTAGGCGGGTACTCGAGATCGACGAGGCCACTTTCGGCGAGCAGCGTTACAGGGTCATGGCGAGGGTGCGGGCCTCGAAGATGGCCATGGAGGCCGTGCGTGCGGCAACGGCATCGCCGAGGTTGTGAATCCGGAGATCGTCGTCGGCGAGTTCGCGGCGCAGGCTGTCTTCCACCGTGTTGGTGGTGGCGAGAACTAGGCTGTCGAAGTCGCGTTCCTCGGTGTCTCCGGTGTAGAGGTTCATGAGTGTCGCGGTGTTGCCTTTCCAGGCGCTCAAGGCATGGCCGCAGATGACCTCGACGCCGAGTTTCCAGAACCGTTCGCGGGTGGTGTCGCCGGTCCGCGAGAAGTCGAGTTGCTCGGCGGGTTTCTCGGCCGCGGTCACCACGGTCACCATGTGACGCGCCAGGGCGAGGTGCAGAGCCGTTCCTGAGGCCGGCCACCAGCCGTTGATGTCATCGAGGAGGAGAACGTTGGTGCCCGGAACCGCCTCGCCCTCGAGAATGTCGTGGGCTGTCATGACGTTGTCCTGCTCAGCTCCTTCCAGGCGTTCGACATGCGGAAAGGCGCGCTGGAAGCCTGTTCTCGTGGGGATCGATCCCGTCGCAAGGATCACGTCGTCCGCCCCGAAGGCACGGACGTCGTCGGCCGACATGTCGGTGTTGAGAATGACGCGCACCTGGAGTTTTTCCAGCTGGTCGCTGCACCAGGTCAGGAACTCGCCGACCTCTCCCCTTTCAGGCTGACCCGCCGCAAGGCGGAACTGGCCGCCCAATTCAGCGCCCTTCTCGACAAGTGTGACGCGATGACCGCGCATCGCCGCCACCCTCGCCGTCTCGAGACCGGCCGGACCACCCCCGACGATAAGGATGTGGCGGGGGCTGGGCGCCCGTGGTGCGCTGTCGCCATCCCACAGCGTTTCCCGTCCCACCGATGGGTTGACGAGACAGGAGATCCAGTAGTCGCGAAGTCGCCGGCCGAGGCACAGCTGGTTGCAGGAGATGCACGGCCGGATGTCGTCGGCCCGCCCGCCGGCTGCCTTGTTGGCGAGGTGGGGATCGGCAATCTGGCCGCGGACAATCGAGACCAGATCGCACTTGCCGGCAGCGAGTGCCTCCTCGGCGCGCTGCGGCGTCTTCACGCGCGCCTCTGCGGTGACGAGGGCGTGCCTCACCACGCTCTTGATCTCACTGGCTTCGTCCGGGCCAAGGGGGGTGTCGAAGTGAAAGCTCGGGACGATCTTCGAGAACTGGTTGAGATAGCTTCCTGACCCACAGGACAGGTAGTCGCACAGGCCCCGCTCATCGAGCCATGCGAAGATCTCCAGCTTGTCGGCCATGGTCAGGCCGCCCGGGTAGGGCTCGCCACCCGAAACGGTCATGCCGACGATGAAGTTCTCGCCGCAGGTCCGTCGGATGCCCTCGACGATGCGTGTCACGAAACGCAGGCGGTTCTCGAGGCTGCCGCCCCAGCGATCGTCGCGGCGGTTGGTGAGAGGCGACCAGAACTGGTCGATCAGGCAGGAGTAGCCGGCGAAGAGGTCGACACCATCGAAACCGCCGGCCTGGTCGCGTTCTGCCTGCCGGATGAAGGCGTCGACGAGTTCCTCGATCTCCTGATCCGTCATCACGTGGCTGCCCCAGGGGTCGTGGTGACTCACCTGGCCCGAGGGAGACCAGTAGGCGGTCCAGGAATTGTCCTGATCGCCGTGGGCGCCGGTATGGTAGATCTGGTGACACATGACGGTGCCGTGTTCGTGGCAGGCATCGGTGACCTTGCGGAAATGCGGAATGACCACGTCTTCGGCGAGAAAGTTGCCCCGGGTGAGGATGGCCGTCGGGTGCGGTGGCGACGGTTCGACAACGATCATTGCTGCCCCGCCCCGGGCGCGCTCCCGGTAGTATCCGAAGTGCCTGTCGAGTGGCAGGCCACCTTCCGACATATTGGCGGTATGCGCTCCGAAAACGATGCGGTTCTTCAGTTCGTGCCCGCGCAGCGTTACCGGGCGGAACACATGGGGAAACGGTGTCTCGGTCATGGAAAACCCCTGAATACAATATGTTGTATCATGGTTGATGAAGCAGCTGTGCGAGGCTCCGGACGTCCGTCACCGGCAGAGAGCAGGTCTGGCCCCGGCAGACGTAGGCCGTCGGCCGGTCATCGACAGGGCCCTTGCCGGCTGCCGGGTGAGTGGCGGGCAGGGACTCTCCGGGTGTGATGACACGCAGCACCACATGCATGTGTGCAGACTTCCATACCTCGGCAATGAGCGAGTCCGTCGCCTTCTCGCCCCTTGTTCCGATGATGGTGACATCCAGCGCCCTCGTCAGGAGGTCGAGATTGAGAATCATGACCGCATGGCCGGCGGGATTCCCTGCCAGGCCCCGGGCGAAGGCGGCCACGACTTCTTCGGCCCTTTCCCGGTACTCCGCCTCTCCTGTCAGGTGCCACAGCCGGGCAAGGACGCCAACCATGGTGCCGTTGCCCGAGGGCGTGGCATTGTCGATTGCAGTCTTGGTGCGCACGATGAGGGCATCCGCATCGTCCGCCGTGAAGAAGTAGCCGCCGCCATGACTGTCGCGATAGAAGCGGTCTGCCACGCGGACCCATGTGCGGGCCCGTTCGAGGTAGGATTCGTCACCGGTCACGTCATGAAGGACGAGCGCCGCTTCGGCCATGTGGCTGTAATCGTCGATCATCGCGACATCGAGTGTGGCGCCGGCCCGCGCACTGTGTCCAAGACGGTCCCCCGACGCCATGGCGCCCGAGACATGTTCGAAGGCGCGCCGCGCCATCCCGATCCACTCCGTTCGCCCGAAGGCAGCGCCGGCGCGGGCGAGCGCCCGGATCATGAGACCGTTCCAGTCCGCCAGGACCTTGTCGTCAAGACCTGGTCGGGGACGCGCCGCGCGCCGGTCGAGCAGCCGTCGGCGCAGTGGCGCCAGGCGGACTTCTCCGGCCGCATCGGGCTCCCGGACAAGGCTGTTCAGGATGGTCTTGCCCTCCCAGTTCCCGTGTGATCTGACGTCATGGAACTCTTTGAAAAATGCGGACTCTTCACCCAAAATCGTGTCGATTTCCGACTCTGTCCAGACATAGAAGGCGCCTTCCTCCCCGTGACCTTCGGCGTTCAGGGAATCGGCATCGAGACTGGAACAGAAGGCACCCTCGCAGGTGGTCATTTCGGACTGCAGCCAGGTAACGGTTTCCTCCACCCGGCGGCGGTAGAGGTCCTTTCCGGTGACGAGCCACAACCGCGTGTAGAAGTCGATCAGAAGGGCATTGTCGTAGAGCATCTTCTCGAAATGCGGGGCAAGCCAGTAACGGTCAACGGAATAGCGCGCCCAGCCACCTGCGAGGTGATCGTAGATGCCGCCGCGGGCCATGGCATCGGCCGATACCTCGACAGCCTGCATGAAGGCGCCCTCTCCCTCCCGGCGCCAGGCGCGCAGCAACAGGTCGAGATCGGGGACATGGGGGAACTTCGGCGCCTCACCAAGACCGCCGAACCGCATGTCGACGATGTCGAGAAGACGCCGTGCCGTGGTGTCCGCGATGTCGTGAGGGACATCGCCTTTCCCTTGCCCGGCCGAGAGATTCGCCAGCGCCTCGACGAGAGCCGCGCGATTGTGTTCGACCCTTTCGGGCTGATTGCGGTAGGTCGTCTCCACGACGTTCAGCACTTCGGTGAATCCCGGACGACCGAACTTCGCTACCGACGGAAAGTAGGTGCCGCCCCAGAAGGGTTCCCCGTCGGGAGTCAGGAACATGGTGAGCGGCCATCCCCCCTGCTGGCCGAGCAGCTGCAGGGCCGACTGGTAGATGGCGTCGATGTCCGGCCGTTCCTCCCGGTCAACCTTGATGTTGACGAAGAGGTCATTCATCACGCCGGCGATTTCTTCGTTCTCGAAGCTCTCGTGTGCCATGACGTGGCACCAGTGGCAGGCGGCGTAGCCGACCGAGAGCAGGATCGGCCTGTCGTGTTCCCTGGCATGCCGCAGGACATCTAGGCGCCATGGTTGCCAGTGGACGGGGTTGTCCCGGTGCTGGTGGAGATAGGGACTGGTTTCCCCGTCGAGGTTGTTGCGCCGGAAATCCAGGGCCATGTTGCGTTCACCGGTTCGGGAACCCTACCCTGACGGTTGTATTCGACATACTCAACCGGTATCCGCCATGAAAGTGACGATCAAGATCGACTGTACTCCGGAAGAAGCCCGCGCCTTTCTGGGCATGCCCGACATCCGTCCACTGCAGGACGAGATCATGGCCGGCCTGAAGGAACGCATGGACGAAGCCATGTCCCGGTTTGATCCCGAAGCGATGCTGAAGGAATGGACCGGGGCATCGGGTGACGGCATGAACCAGATGATGGAGATGTGGCGTCACATGCTGAACCCGGCAAAGCGCGACTGACTCCCGTGTTTCACGTGAAACAGTGGGCGATTACATCCTTGACTGGACGGTGATGTTACGGGATGATGCGCGTGTGGTTTGGGGTCGCCTGCCCCGCCTCACCAAACGGCCAATGGAGGGCCGACCGCGCATGGCGGACGATACCGAATACCGACAGATTGTCTATCGACTGCTTCCCGGATCCCGGGAGAAGGCGTGCAGGCTGGCTGCCCTCGCGGGCGCATGTCGTTTCGTCTGGAACGCCATGCTCGACCAGCAGGAGCAGCTTGTTGCGGCGGCGAGACTGGCGGGGGCGGAACGGCTTCCAGACGTTTCATTCTTCACGCTCGGCAAGGCCTTCATCCAGCTTCGACGCATCACGCCGTGGTTGCAGGAGATGCCGTGTGCGCCTGTGCGCTACACGCTCAAGTACCAGGCGGATGCATGGCAGCAGTACTTCAGGGGACAAGGTGGCCGCCCGAAGTTCAAGCGGCGTGGGAAGGACAGCGTGACGCTCCCGCAAGGCATCCGCATCCGTGACGGCAAGCTCCACGTCCCGAAGATCGGGCCGATGACGCTGCGCCGCAGGGGAGGCAATCCCTACCCCGAGGGCGAGCCGGTCCGCGCCGTCATCAGACAGATCGGCGGCAAGTGGTATGCGACCATCTGCTACAAGGTAGCGGCTGTCGAGCGGCCTGACGACGGCACGGTGACCGGCATCGACATGAACGTGAGCCAGGTGGCCACCAGCGACGGCGAGATCATGTCGGCGCCGGACATGGGCCGCCTTGAAGCGCGGTGCAAGCG
>JAJEBJ010000380.1 GCA_022822575.1 Alphaproteobacteria bacterium
GGTGGGCTACACCAATGCCGGCAAGTCTACGCTCTTCAACCGGCTGACCGGGGCGGGCGTCTATGCCGATGACAGGTTGTTTGCCACACTCGACCCGACCATGCGGGCCGTTGACCTCGCGGGCGGGACGCGTGCCATCCTCTCCGATACCGTCGGATTCGTGTCCGACCTTCCCGAGACTCTCATTGCCGCGTTTCGCGCCACACTTGAAGAGGTCACCGAGGCATCGCTCATCGTTCACGTGCGCAATGCGCACCACCCCGAACATGAACTTCAGGCCGCCGATGTGATGACTGTGCTGGAGAACCTCGGCATCGATGAATACGACGCATCGGAGAGGATGGTCACCGTCTACAACAAGACTGACCTGCTCGATGACGACTCTGCATCGCGGCTGCGGGCGATTGCTGAGCGCCAGGATGATGCGGTCTTCATTTCGGCCCGCACAGGGGAGGGGCTCGACAACCTCATCAGTCTCATCACCTGCCGCTTGGCCGGCAGGCAGCGACTCGTCAAACTCAGCGTACCCGTCAAGGACGGAGCCGCCATGGGTTTTCTCTACCGCCACGCCGAGATCGTCGAACGTATTGATGGCGATCACGCCATACGTCTCAAGGTCCGCATCGAGGACAGCGACCTCGGTCGCTACCACAAGCGCTTCTCCCACCCGGCCCCCCTATGCCGGCAGTGACCGGCGCGATCAACGCTCGAATCGCAAGCCAGGCGATCACCTGCTGGCGGCTTCCTCATCCTTGGCAGAGGTCCACAGGGCGTCGAGTTCTTCCGCCGGGCAGTCGCTGATCGTCCGGTTGTCGCGACTGAGGCGGCGTTCGACGAAGCGGTAGCGAGTCTCGAACCGGGCGGCGCTGCGGCGCAGTGCGCTCTCGGGATCGACGTCGAGATGACGGGCAAGATTGACGGCGGCAAAGAGAACATCGCCGAGTTCATCGGCAATGCGCCCAGGTGAACCGTCTGCAATCTCCTGCGACAGCTCCTCGACTTCAGAGATCACATCCTCCAGCGCCTCGCCTGGCGAAGCGAGGCCGAACCCCTGGCTCGCTACCCGTTCGTGGATTTTGCGAGCTCGGGTGAGGGCAGGGAGGTTGGCGCTGATTCCATCGAGTGCGGACACATCTCTGCCCCCGGCCCGGGACTGATCCCGGCGTTCCTGCGCCTTCAGTTCTTCCCATTTCACCGTCTGCTCGGCCGCCGAGGTCACATCGGCGGCATCTGCGAAGACATGGGGATGACGCCGCACCATTTTCTCCGAGATTGCCTCGACCACATCGTCAAACCCGAATAGGCCACGCTCGCGTGCCATGCGGGCGTGAAACACCACCTGGAAAAGAAGGTCGCCGAGTTCCGTCTTCAGTGCCGGCCAGTCTTCCCTGTCGATGGCATCGGCGACTTCATAGGCTTCCTCGACGGTGTAGGGAGCAATCGAAGCGAAGGACTGTTCAACATCCCACGGGCAACCGGTGACGGGATCACGCAGGCGCGCCATGATGTCGAGCAACCGAGTGATGGAACCGGCGCGAGTCATCGCCGGTCAACCGGAAACGCCCGGCGCCGGAAGCGCCGGGCGTTCCTTGCAACAACACCCTGGCATCAAGTCCAGGAGAACCTCTGCATGTAGAACTGCCAGCCGTTTGGCCGGATCGATGGCGAGAGTTCCTCACGATGGATGATGCCGACCGGCTCGTGCGTGATCCACACATAGGCTCCGGTGTCTTCCATGATGTCCTGCATACGCAGATAGATCTCCTCGCGTCGAACCTCGTCGGTCTCGCCGAGACCCTCGAGGAACAGCGCGTCGAATTCGGGATCCTTCCAGCGTTCCCAGTTCCACACACCGACCTGGGCCTCGACATACCACTGTGACATCTGGCTGGGGTCCGGAGCATCGCCGTAACGCATGATCCACAACTGCAGATCTTTCCAGTCGTCGCCCGAGGATTCCAGTCCGAGATTCCAGAAGGGTCCCGGATCCAGAGGAATGACATCAAGCTCGATCCCCACATCCGCCAGGTTGGCCTGGATGACCGTGGCGGCTGCCATGCGGTCCGTGCGATTGATCGTCTTGAGTTCCAGTTGGAGGCCCTCGGCGCCGGCCTCGGCGATCAGGGCCCGTGCCTCGTCCGGAGCATAGCTGTAGTTGCTGGTTGTACGGTGACCCAGGACTCCTGGAGGCACGATGCCGTGGGACTTTGGCGCCACGCCGGCATAGGCGGCTTCGAGGATGGTATCGACATCGATTGCACGCTGGATGGCCTTGCGTATGCGGATGTCCTGGAGCTTGGGATGATCGGTATTGATTCCCATCCATGTCCACAACAGTCCCGGATAGACCTTGAGAACGGTGTTGTCCGGCGCCCCATCGCTCTGATAACGGGCCAGGGTGTCGGTGCTGATATGGGTGAAATCGACATCGCCCGCCTCATAGGCGATTTCTGCCGTCTTTTCGTCCTCAATGATGATGAACCGCACGGTATTGATGCCGGCAGGCGTTCCCGTCCAGAACGGATTGGCTTCAAGTTCATAGAACTGCTTGGGCGACCACTCCTTGATGCGGAAGGGACCGATGTAGAAGTTGAACATGCCATCGTACTTGCCGCCGGATGCTTCCACCGCCTTGCGGCACAGGATGGTGCCGGTACCGGAAGCAAGCCATGTGTACCAGACCGGTGCGAATGGCTGGTTCAGGTGAATGATTCCTGAATGGGAACCCGTAACCTCGACATGATCGAGCGCAGCTGCCTTGTCCTTCCACTCGGATTCCTTGATCCGCTCGAGCGAAAACTTGACGTCTTCGGCATCAAGTTCGCTGATGACCTCGTGCGTCGTGCCATCATGCCATTGGATGCCCGTCTTGAGTTCGAATACGATGGTCTGGGCATCCACCTGCTCGACATGCGAGACGAATTCGCTGGGCGACCAGGACCAGTCCGGTCCTTCGTTCAGGGTCGCCAGTTGAGCCAGGCAGGCGTACTGCAGCACGGTTTCCATGCCGCCTACCATGTAGCCTGGATCCGTTGACACGATCGTGCGATTGGTGCGCATGCGCAGGACGCGATCAGGCGTCGTCGAAGCCTGTGCGGGCGCCATCCACGACTGCACCATCGCCGCAGCCGACATTGCCGCAGTAGTCCCCATGAGAGTGCGGCGGTTGAGTTCCGGTTGTTTCATCAGACAATCTCCCTCGGGTGTTTCCGGCAACAGACTATCTGCTTTGCTGCCGCGTAACCATGACGTTATGGGAGACGACGGGGTCTGATGCGGCGCCACAACTGAAGTCTGAGGTCAACAGGGGAGGGAACAGACGTGATAAGCTTGAAGATTGCAGTGATCGGACTCGGCTGGTTTGGCGAGATTCACTGCGAGACCATCGCCGGTATTCCGGAACTGGAACTCGCCGCCCTTGCCACCAGACGCCCGGATCGCCTTCAGGCGATGTCGGCGAAGTTCGATGTCAGGAAATCAACAACGGACTACCGCAAGATTCTCGCTGATCCGTCCATAGATGCTGTTTCCATTGTCACCCAGTGGCATCAGCATGTGGAGCCGGCATGCGCGGCCCTCGAGTCAGGCAAGCATGTGTTTCTCGAAAAGCCGATGGCCATGGACCTTGGCGAATGCAGGCGGATCCTCGAAACTGCGCGCTCGGCCCGGGGCATCCTTCAGGTGGGACATATCTGCCGTTTCAATCCACGCTACCGCATGGCGAAACAGGCCATCGAGGAGGGCCGGATCGGCAGGGTTGTCGCCATGAGTTCAAGAAGGAACATACCCCTTGCATGGACGCATGACATCATTCGCAAGATTGGCCCCGTCGTTGGCGACGGCGTTCACGATACCGATCTCATGCTCTGGCTGACTGGTGACCGCATTGTTTCGGCCTATTGCCAGACGGTCACCGTCAGAGGCCTGGAGAATCCCGACGTCGGCCAGACCATGTACAGGTTCGAAAGTGGCGCAACCGCCACCATGGAGACCGCCATGTGCATGCCCGAACAGACGCCATTCGATATCGACGAGCGCCTGGCGATCATCGGCACCGAGGGAATCATCCACGTACAGGACACGTTTCCCAATCTGGCGATCGTCGATGCCAGAAAGCTGTCCAGCCCCGACACGACGTACTGGCCGATGTTCGACGGTGTCAGGGGTGGAGCGCTGCGTGACGAACTTGCCTACTTTGCGCGTACGGCCCTGGATGGCAGGACTCCCGAGATCGGCCGCGCGGAAGATGCCGCGGCAGCGGTCGCCGCGACCCTGGCGGCTGAACGGTCATCGCGAACGGGCACCGTCGAGTCCGTTGAAAAAGTCGCATAAGGTATATTATGGAACATTACGGGCTTTGCGCGGCACGAAACAGACGGAAGAAGTTGTCGGTCGTGATAGAGGCAAGGTCGTCTTCTGAAACATCCTTGAGCTCGGCAACGCAGCGCGCTGTATGGACGACCAGCGCCGGCTCGTTGCGCTTGCCTCGCTTCGGCACGGGAGCAAGGAATGGCGCATCAGTCTCCACCAGAAGGCGATCAGGAGGAATGTCCCTGACAATGTCACGCAAGTCCGAAGCGTTCCTGAATGTCACGATCCCTGAAATCGAGATGGAGAAGCCCAGCCGGAGACTGCGCACCGCGAGATCCCGGCTGGCGCTGAAACAATGGATGAGCCCCGGAAATGTACCGCCCGTTTCTGTTTCCTCCTCGAGGATCGCCATGGTGTCCTCATCAGCCGAGCGTGTGTGAACGATCAGCGGTAGGCCTGTGCTGCGTGACGCCCGGATATGTTCCCTGAAGCTCTGCCGCTGGGTGTCCCGCGGGCTGTTGTCGTAGTGGTAGTCGAGGCCGGTCTCGCCGATGCCGATCACGTGCGGACAATCGGCGAGAGTGGTAATCTCGCATGCAGGCCAGATCCCCTCTTCGGCAACATGGTGGGGATGAACTCCGACTGAACAATAGACTCCGTCATGAGCTTCGGCGATCGCCCTCACCTCGGAGAAACGGCTGAGGCGCGTCGAAATGGTCTGCATGACCGAGACGCCGGCTTTCCTGGCCCGGTCAATGACATCATCGAGTTCATCGGCGAAGTCGGGAAAATCGAGATGACAGTGGCTGTCGACAAGCATCACGACGCATCCTCGGCGAGACGCGGGAACACGCCTTCGGGCTCGGGCAGCGGGCAGCCGGGCCGCAGGCTGTGCTCTTCGCCGATCGAGGCAAAGTCGCGCCTGTCGCCTGGAACAGCCAGCTGGTCGAGGAGTCGGGCTGATGATCCTGGCATCACTGGCTGGGTCAGCAGTGCGAGGATACGGATCAGTTCGGCAGTGCAGTAGAGCACGGTCTCCATGCGTTGCGGATCCGCGTCTTTCAGTTTCCACGGCGCTTCGGCATCGATGTAGCGGTTGGCGGCACCGATGACCGCCCAGATATCCCGCAACATCAACTGGAACGCCTGAACCTCTATGTGGCGGCGAAGGCGTTCGACGAGGCCCCTTCCCTGTACAAGGAGCTCGCGGTCCTGATCGTGAAGCGTGCCTGGCGTCGGCACCCTACCCTTGCAGTTTCGGGCAATCATCTTCAGCACACGTTGTGCCAGATTGCCGTAGTCGTTGGCGAGATCATGGTTGCACCGGAGCATGGCGCCGCGATGCGAGAAATCCCCGTCGTTGCCGAAATTCACCTCGCGCATCAGCGTATAGCGTACCTGATCAAGTCCGTAGCGGGCGACGATTTCGGATGGCACGATGACATTGCCCAGAGACTTGGAGATCTTCTTCCCTTCGCTTGTCCACCAGCCGTGAGCGAAGACTCGGCTGGGCACGTCGATTCCTGCAGCCATGAGAAAGGCCGGCCAGTACACCGCGTGGAATCGCAGGATGTCCTTGCCGACCATGTGCAAGGCGGGCCACCAGGATGTGAAGGACTCGCCCGATTCATCGGGATATCCGGCCGCCGTGATGTAGTTCGTCAGTGCATCGATCCATACGTACATGACATGCCGGGAATCACCCGGAACGGGGATTCCCCAGGTGAAACCCGTACGGGAAATCGACAGATCGTTAAGTCCGCCGCTGACGAAGCTCACCACCTCGTTGCGTCTCACCTCGGGCATGATGAAGTCAGGCCGGTCCTCGTAGAGCTTCAGCAGGCGGTCCTGCCACGCGGACAGACGGAAGAAGTAGCTTGGCTCCTTCACCCACTCCACCGGAGCGCCCGATGGCGCCACCTTGCGGCCCGCGTCGTCCACGCCAAGTTCGTCCTCCGTATAGAACGCCTCATCGCGGACGGCATACCAGCCCTCATAGGCTCCGAGATAGATCTCGCCGGCCTCCTCGAGGCGCCGCCACAACGCCTGGACAGAGCGGATGTGGCGCTGCTCGGTGGTCCGGATGAACTGGTCATTGGAAAAGTTCCATTCCCTGGCAAGGTTGCGGAAGTTCTCCGAAACTTCATCACAGAATGTCGCCGGATCGATACCGGCCTCCCGTGCCGCCCTTTCGACCTTCTGGCCGTGCTCGTCGGTCCCGGTCAGGAAGAGCACATCATGCCCGTCAAGACGCTTGAAGCGGGCCATCACGTCGCAGGCGAGCGTGGTGTAGGCATGCCCGATGTGCGGATTGTCGTTGACGTAGTAGATCGGCGTCGTGATGTAGAACTTGTCGCGCATGCCTCATGGCTCCCCTGTCCTGACGGATGACGATGTCTCAGGTCCTGACAGCCGCCTGCAGGGTACCGAATACCGACAGGATGGATTGCCTGCGATCCAGATTGTATGACTGAACTGTCCGGCGCAGGTGCGCGACCTTTTCCCACACGGCAACCCAGCGTTCAAGAGCGGGATCACCGGCGATGCGCGCCAGCGCCTCGGTCTCCTCCGGCAGAACGGGAAGAGCGGCCTCGCCCGTGGTCGCCTTGCGAATGATCGCAGCGGACCAATCCATGAGAAAGTCGAAAGCCAGATTCCAGGATGCCTCGCCGCCGGGCCGGGCAAGACGTTCCGCAAGGCGATGAAGTGCTGCCGGGTCGATGTCCGGGGCCGTGGCGATCAGGCCGACTATCTCGCGATAGAGCGCGAGACCGTTCATTTCGGCCAGAAGCAGGGCGCGGCCCGGGCTGCCACCTGACAATCGCGCCAGCGAGTCTCTCTCCTCCAACGTCAAGTTTGGCAGATACTGTTCAAGCAACAGACTCACCTGTTCACTCAACAGCGGGGAAAGCGTGATCTTTCGGCACCGGGATCTGATGGTGGCCAACAACGAGGAGGGCACTGCGGAGACGAGCAGCACGACAGCGCGACGAGGGGGCTCTTCAACCGCCTTGAGAGCCGCATTGGCTGCATTCGTGTTCATCAGGTCAGCGTCGTCGATGATGGCGACCCGCCAGCCATCGTTGCCGGCCGTCCGGGCAAAGAAGGGTCTGATGCGGCGCACGTCGTCCACGACGACTTCCTGGCGACGCCTTCCTCTCTCATTCATGGACGGTTCGATACCAAGGATGTCACCGTGTGAACGCGCTGAAATCCAGGCTGCCGCAGGGTCTGCCGCATCGAAATCCAGGGTGGCCGAAGGTTCCCCGAACAGATCTTCGCCCGCACCGCACAACAGGTGGCGGGCCAGGCGCCAGGCGAGCGTCGCCTTGCCGATACCGGCCTTGCCACCGATGATCCAGGCGCCAGCGATGCGTTCGTCCGCCACCAGACCGGCAAGCCGACGCTCGGCCGCTTCATGTCCGATGAGTTCCTCATTCGCCCAGGGGGCCGGAACCTCCAGTTCAGGGAAGTCCGGATGCTTGCGAATATCGACCGGATCGTCCGTCATGGCATCTGGCGGCCGAACGCATCCGAGACCCCTCCCCTTTCAGCCAGGCCTTTGATCATGGTATCGGCCATCTCAGCAATACCTCTGACTCAAGAAGTCCGGCCACGTCATCCTCGCTCCCTGATGCATCGACCACCCTGATACGGTCGGCCTCCTCGCTGGCGATGGTGAGGAAGGCCCTGCGCAACCGTTCGTGGAAGGCTTCTCCCATGCGTTCGTAGCGGTTGGTGGTCCCGCGGCTTTCGGCTCTCGCGAGTCCCATCCCGATCGGGAGATCAAGTATGAACGTGAGATCCGGACGCAGCGTGCCAATGGCAAGACGACCGATGCCGTCGACGAACTCGAGGCCTGCGCCCTGCGCCAGACCCTGGTAGGCCCTCGTTGAATCGAAAAACCGATCACTGATCACCCAGCGACCCGCTGCAAGGGCCGGGCGGATCGTCCGGAGAACATGCTCACGCCGCGCCGCAACATGAAGAAGAGCTTCCGTTCCCGGGTCCCAACGATCGGTAGCACCCGCAATCAACAGTTCCCTGATTGCCTCAGCGCCCGGTGCTCCACCCGGTTCACGCGTCACCTTGACCTCGACCTCATACTTCCCGGATATCCATGATGCCAGACGCCGGACCTGGGTCGACTTGCCGGTTCCTTCTCCGCCTTCAAGGGTGATCAGCCGGCCTCGCTTCAAAGCGCGCCCGCATCGCCGAAGAGCAGATAACCCAGTACCGTCGCCATTCTCAGCAGCATGGAGGGTTTCCCGACGTCGCTGCCAGCCAGCAGAGGTTTGTCGATGGTCTCCACGCCTGGCGCATCGATCACCAGGCGGGCTACTTCCTGACCCTTCGCGATCGGTGCCGGCACCGGCCCTTCGTAAACGATGCGGGCATCAAGCGAGTCCCGGGCTGCCCGAGGAAGGGTGACAAGCAAGTCCTCCGCCAGAACAAGCGGCACCGTATCCGAATCGCCAAGCCAGACCCGGGCCCGACCCACTTCGTCACCGGAATCAAGGAGATGGAAGGCGCTGTACTCCCTGAAGCCCCATTCTATGATGGCTTGGGACTCCCGCGCCCGGGCTGCGGCGCTCTCGAACCCGTTGACGGCGAGAATCAGCCGACGATCTCCTCGCACCGCGGAGGCCGTGAGGCCGTATCCTGCCGCTCGGGTGTAGCCGGTCTTGAGACCGTCAGCGCCGATTCCAGTGTAGAGCAGTGGATTCCGGTTGGTCTGCTGGATGTTGTTGTAGGTGAATTCCGTCTCAGCGTAGTAATGATAATACTGAGGAAAGTCCCTGATCGTCCGGCTTGCCAAAAGGGCAAGATCGGTCACGGTTGTCACATGCCCCTCTTCGGGCCAACCCGAAGAGTTGCGAAACGTGCTGTCGCTCATGCCGAGTTCCCGGGCGCGTTGCGTCATAAGGTCGCCGAATGCGGCTTCGGACCCGGACAGCCCCTCCGCGACCACGATCGACGCATCATTGCCTGACTGGACAACGATCCCCCGCAACAGGTCCTCGACCATCACACTGTCGCCAACCTCGACGAACATCTTCGATCCACCCTTGCGCCACGCCTTCTCGCTGACGGGCAGGGTGTCGTCGAGCGCGAGCGTTCCCGACGCGAGCTTCTCGAACAGGAGGTACACCGTCATCAGCTTGGTCATCGAGGAGGGCTCGGTCGGCCCGTCGGCATTCTTCTGGTAGAGAATCGTGTTTGTCGTCTCGTCGATGAGGATCGCCTCGCGCGCCGAGATCTCGAACGCAGCCAGTGGCGCCGTCAGGCCGACGGTGGCAACGAGACCGATCAGAATTCGCCAGATCATGGACATCCTTTCGCTCACCACTGCAATGCGGACGTTTTCGGGTCCGCGACGCCTACCCAGGCACGATGTTGAGGATACTGCTTCCCCCCACCGCACGTCGATACCGCGAGTCTTGCTGGCATCTCGGTGCGGCATTCGTGTGACTGAATTCATCAAGGCGTCTCCTTCCAGTGCTGCCGGACTGCAATCGGGATGCTTTCAAGGAATTCAGGCAGACTCCGGAAGACGGTCCGAACTGGTGGCGAACGGACCTTTCGTGCCAACTGCCCGGGCAGCTTCGGGATCGCGAAGAACGGATGGTCGTGCCCATGCGAAATTCAGCGGAGATGGACCATGTCCCGGGACATGGAACGGCGACCCGGAGTTTCGCACTCATCCGTACATGCCCATGCAGACACATCACATGGCGGTGACGACAATTGCCTCGTGATAGCCGAGACCCATGACTTGTTCACGAATGCGGTCAGCCTGACCACGAGCGAGGAAGGGGCCGACGCGGACGCGATAGAAGACACGGTCGTCCACCACGGCGCGGATGACATGGACATCACCGGTATCGACAAGCGCATTGCTCACCACGAAGGCGTTTGCCGCGTTTGTGAAGGCGCCTGCCTGGACGAACAGGCCACCGCCCGGATCCTCCTGGGTCAGATCGATGGCCTGTGCCGAAGCACCGTCTGTTCCCACTGGCTCTCGACCGAGTTCGGCCCAGGTCCTGCCACTTTCCTGGTCGACGACCTGAACTCTGACTTGGGCCGTTCCCTTTCCTTCGAATCCGAGCAACTGGGCGCCGCGGCGTGACACGTCGATGATACGTCCGGCAATGAATGGACCGCGGTCATTCACCCTGAGGACAAGACTCCGCCCATTCTCAAGGTTCGTGACCCTGACGTAGACAGGCATGGGCAGCGTCTTGTGGGCCGCCGTCAGTTCGTTCATGTCATAGACTTCACCGTTGGCAGTCAGCTGCCCGTGGAAGGGTTCACCATACCAGGACGCGATTCCCTCCTCGTCGTAAAAGGGATCCTCTGCAGGGTGGTACCAGACTCCCTTGATTTCATAGGGTTGTCCGACCTTGTAATGACCCCTTGGCTCCTGGTCGCCGGACTTCATCACCGTGGCGACAAAGTCGATCTCGGCACAGGCCGCCAGAAGAAGGCCGAGCAGCAAGATGCCGGCGGTACGCGCTGTCGCCAGGATCATCTGGAAAGCGCGTCGGC
>JAJEBJ010000264.1 GCA_022822575.1 Alphaproteobacteria bacterium
TCACGCAAGGCCTCCGGCGCGCCCGGCTGTGCCGCCTGGACGCCGGCGATGGCGTTGGCGAGCTCGTGAATGCGCGCCACCGCCCGGTTGAAGTGAAACTTCTCGATATCCGCGGTGATGCCGGCGATCGTCCTGTGGACGACACGGCGCAGTTCGAGAACCTCTCCCTCGACCATCGGTACGGGTGTTCCCGGTGGCGGCAGCACGTCAAGCACTTCGCTCGTCATGCGGGCGATGCGCTGAACGAACCGGTGGGCCCCGGCGATGCCGCTGTCGGTCCATTCAAGGCCACGGTCGGGCGGTGAATCCGACAGCATGAACCAGCGGGCCGTATCGGCCCCGTAGTCGCGGATGATGCTCTCCGGGTCGACCACGTTCTTGCGGGACTTGGACATCTTCTCCGAGCGTCCGACGGTGACGGCTTCGCCTGTCTCGCGGCAGCGCACACCACCGTCATCATCCCTGATGACCTCCCGCGGTTCGAGATAGGAGCCATCTGTCAGTCGGTAGGTCTCGTGCCCCACCATGCCTTGCGTGAAGAGACCGGCGAAGGGCTCGTCGAAGTCGAGGTAGCCGCAGCGCCTGAGAGCACGCGTGAAGAAGCGCGAATAGAGGAGATGCAGCACGGCATGTTCGATACCGCCGATATACTGGTCGACCGGCATCCAGTAGTCGATTGCGTCGCGCGCGGCCGGTGTCGCGGCTTGGGGTGAACAAAAGCGCAGAAAGTACCAGCTCGAGTCGACGAAGGTATCGAGAGTGTCGGTGTCGCGCAGCGCCCGCGCGTGGCAACGCGGGCAGGCGACGTGCTTCCACGTGGGGTGGTGATCGAGCGGATTGCCCGGGCGCCCGAGGTCGATGTCGTCGGGAAGCCGGACGGGAAGGTCGTCCTTCGGTACCGGGACGATTCCGCAATGGGGACAGTGGACCACCGGAATGGGGCACCCCCAGTATCGCTGGCGCGACACGCCCCAGTCCCGCAGCCTGTAGTTGATCTCGCGGCGTCCGGTGCCGTCCGTTTCCATTCTCGAGGCAACCGCCTCTTTGGCCTCCGCGACGGAAAGGCCGTCAAGAAAGGCCGAGTTGGCGAGCACGCCATCGCCGAGGAATGCCTCGGACGTGACCTGGAAGGCGGCGGCGTCACTCTCACGGGGCACGACCACGGGAATCACGTCGAGACCATAGGCATTGGCAAACTCGAGATCGCGCTGGTCATGGGCCGGGCATCCGAATATCGCCCCTGACCCATAGTCCATCAGCACGAAGTTTGCGACGAAGACGGGAAGTTCCCGGCCATCGAAGGGGTGGATCGCGACGAGTCCGGTGTCAATGCCCTTCTTGTCAGCCCGTTCGATGGCCTCCTCGCCGGTGGACGTACGCCGGCATTCCTCGATGAAATTGTCCAGTCCGGGTACCGTGCGGACAAGGTCCGCATTCCATGGGTGTTCCGGGGAGATGGCCATGAAACTGGCGCCGAAGATGGTGTCATGGCGGGTCGTGAAGACCTCAAGCCTGTCATCGCGTCCCTTGACCGGGAACAGCATTCTCAGACCCTCGGAGCGGCCGATCCAGTTGGACTGCATGATACGGACCTTGTCCGGCCAGCGCTCCAGTTCCTCGAGGGCATCCGCCAGTTCGTCGGCAAACTCCGTGATTCTCAGCACCCACTGGTTGAGACGCCGCTTTTCGATGAGGGCGCCGGATCGCCATCCCCTGCCGTCGATCACCTGCTCGTTGGCGAGAACGGTGAGATCGACCGGATCCCAGTTGACCATGGTGTCCCGGCGGTCGACGAGCCCGGCTTCGAGGAAATCGAGAAAGAGCTCCTGCTGGTGCCTGTAGTACTCGGGGAGACACGTGGTGATCTCGCGCGACCAGTCCAGGGACAGTCCCATGGACTGCAACTGGCGGCGCATGGTGGCGATGTTGGCCAAGGTCCATTCGCGCGGGTGAACGCCCTTCTCCATGGCGGCATTCTCCGCCGGAAGACCGAAGGCGTCCCAGCCCATGGGGTGCAGGACATTGAATCCCCGGGCCCGCTTGTAGCGGGCGACGAGGTCCCCCATGGCGTAGTTGCGCACATGCCCCATGTGAATGCGGCCACTGGGGTAGGGAAACATCTCGAGGACATAGGCCTTCGGTCGCTCGTCATCCTCGACAGCGACAAAGGTCTCTCTTTCCTCCCAGACCTGTCTCCAGCGGGTTTCAGCCTCGTGGAAGTCGTAGGTGTCCATCGCTGGCGCCCCCGAAGGGATCGTCCGTGATCCGCTCACTCGCCAAGCCAGGCGATGCGCAACAGCCGCGCCTGCGTCAGGATGGCGTTTTCGAGTGCCGTGGCCGTGTCTTCCGAGGCGACCGCATCCTGCCATCCGTCAGCGCCCTGGACCTGCCGGTTGACGGCCACACGCAGGGCCGAGGCTGTCAGTCGGGTGTCGAGTATGTAGACCGCCACCTTGAGCCGTTCCTCGGGCGACTCGGGCGGCCTGTACCAGTCGTAGATGATGACACCGCCGAAGGGATCAGCGGAAAGCGGTGGCAGGAAGGCCAGCGTGTCGAGCGAAGCGCGCCACAGGAAGGCATTGACGCCAAGCCCCCCTCCCGGGCGCTCGCCAGCGCTGCCGGACAACAGGGAATTGATGCCGCCGCTGCCGAAAATGGTCTCGCGATCGGGGTCGTCGATGTCCGGTTCAAAGCGGCCCTGAGGAGTCCTCACGGTATCCTCGACACCTTCGTGGGATATGTTCGCTCCGTCACAGGCGGCAAGGAAACCCGCCAGCAGGATGGCGCCGGATACAAGATAGCTGAGGCTTGTTCGGGGTGTGCGCAAGGTCACGACTGTCCTGTCAGGATGGCTGGTGAGACCCTCGCAGTCTGTTACGGGGACAGTCGGCGGGCAAGCAGATTCTCGTCGCCTGCCGTCATCGGGCCCGCCACCTGTTGGCGGCGCCAGGATCGGCAAGATGCGCAAGGTCATCCTCCCTCTCCAGCCAGGAATCCACAGCATCAGCGACATGGTCGAACCGCTCTCCGGCGCCAAGTTCCCGTGTGCGGTGCTCCTCGAGGCTCGAGAGAATGAGGATTTCCCGCATGGCCCGCCGCAGGACCGCCGCCGGCACCACTTCCCGCGCGGTCGCCTTCCTGATGAGAAAGCGGCTGACGGACTCACCGGCGATCCGCGCCAGTTCCTTCACCCTGTCCCATTCCGTGTCTGACGCCTCGATGAAATGCTGTCTGGTACCAGGCATGATGCAGGACGGCCTCCGGAACATTGCCGGAACATAACATGGTGTGTCCCGCCGCAGGTTCAACCGGCAGAACTCTCCCGCCGTCCTACCCGGTCAGCCATGAGGCAGAGCAGTTCCCACATCATCTGTGCACCATTGAGTGAGGTGATGGAGGCACTGTCGAAGGGAGGCGACACCTCGACGACGTCTGCGCCAATGATGTCGATGCCCATCAGCCCGCGCAGCACCTGCTGGGCCTCCCATGTCGTATAGCCGCCGACCTCGGGCGTGCCTGTTCCCGGTGCGTAGACGGGATCGAGACCGTCGACATCGAAACTCACATAGACCGGACCATCGCCGACGACCTCGTGCGCCCGGGCGATGACGGCCTCGATGCCCATGGCGTAGAACTCCTCGATATGAATGACGGTCATGCCGCTCTCGTAGCTGAAGTCCCAAAGGACTTCCGCGGGCCCGCGGATGCCGATCTGGATGGTGCGTTTCGGGTCGAGGGCACCGTCCTCCACGGCAACCCTGAAGGGACCGCCATGGTGGTGCTTGTGGCCGAACAGTTCGGGGCCGGTGTCACAATGGGCGTCGAAGTGGATGAGCCCCACCGGCTCACCCAGCGAGTGCTTCAGCGCCCGCATGATCGGCAGGGTGATGGAGTGGTCTCCGCCTGCAGTAAGCGGCATCACACCGGCCGCCGCCACACGATCGTAGAACGACTCGATGTCGCCCATGGCGCGTTCGAGTGCGTAGACCCCCTCGATCATGACGTCGCCGATATCGGCGACCCGTGCCGTGTCGAAGGGACGCACGCCGGTCTTGTGGTTGACGCGACCCATGAGGGTGGACTGCTCACGCAGGGCCCGGGGTCCATGGCGGGCTCCGGGACGGTTCGTCACCGCCCCGTCGAAGGGGACGCCTGCAATTCCGATGTCGATATCGCCCCAGGTATCGGGGTCCTCCCGCAACTCCTGGCGCATGAACGTCGCCACACCTGCGTAGCGGTGGCGGAACACCGCTCCCCAGGCGAGCTTGCGGGCCTCGGGTACCCCGTCGTCCGTGGTGTCACTCATCACTTTCTTCCTGTTCCACAATTCAGGTCATAGTATTCATGCGGACCGGGCCTGTCGTCATCGATCAATCGCCATGGTGATCCTCATTCCGCAGAATACTGCCATACGCCAGATGGGAAAGTGCCTGCCTGGAATCGTCTACCAGGAGCGGGCGAGCGTGTACGGGTTGGCATCGGATTGTGAAGGACGAATCCTTGCCTGCCGGCGGGGCGGTGACCGGGTGGTGCTTCCCGGGGGCGGCCTTGAGGACGACGAGAGCGAAGAGGACGCACTCAGACGGGAAGTCGCCGAAGAGACAGGTTACAGTGTTCTCGCCGCCCGTTCGCTGTGCCGGGCGTGGCAGTATCACAACAACCGCTATGCCAAGCCGCCGGCCAACAAGCACTGCCACTTCTTCATGATGGACATCGCCGAAACGCGATCTTCCCCGGCGGAAGCCGATCACGTCCCGATCTGGCTTGATCCGGAGGAACTGGTTGCGACGCTGACCTTCGAGAGCCATCGCTGGGCTGTCACGGTGCTCTGCGGCGCGGCCACCCCTCCCTGAAGGCCGCCGTGACGTGCCGGTGGATCCGAACCCGGCACCGGGTGGCGCACCCGGCAGGACTCGAACCTGCGACCCCAGGATTAGGAATCCTGTGCTCTATCCAGCTGAGCTACGGGTGCCCTTGTCGGCATGGCCTGTCTATCAGAGTGATTGACAGGGTGCCACCGTCAGGATTTTGCCGTGACGTCGCGGGCTGATAGGCTGGCCTGTGGAGGGTGTCGTCATGCGGCAGCGGGATCACCACCAGTTGACTGAACGCATCGACGAGGTTGTGCGCCTGGTCCGAAGCGGTTTCGCGTCCGAAGCCGATCACGTGGCCCGGTTCACGGAGAACTTCCTTAGCGGCGTCATTGCCGAAGACATCGATGGCATGTCGACGGAGAACCTCTACGGAGAGGTGGCTTCGCTGTGGCAGTTCTTCCGCCACCGCCGCGTTGGCGGGGCGAAGGTCCGGGTGTTCGACCCGGATCCTGAAGAGGACGGCTGGCAGTCGACCCACACGGTGATCGAGATCGTCAACGACGACATGCCGTTCCTCGTGGACTCCGTGGTCGCCGCCCTCAATGTGCTCGGGATTCCGGTGCTCCTGCTCATACACCCGGTGATTCATGTCACACGCGACGACGAGGGCGTCCTGAGCGGGATTGACGGCGGATCGGCAGAATCGGTCCTGCACGTGGAGATCACCCAACAGCCCGTGGAACGCCACCGGGAGATTGTCGATCGACTGCACCACGTCCTTGGCCAGGTGCGTTCCGCGGTCGAGGACTGGCGTCCCATGGTGACATGCCTCGAACGGCACATGATGGCACTCGAGGCGGCGCCGCCGCCCGTGTCGGCCGAAGAGCTTGAGGAAGGCCTTGCCTTTCTGAAGTGGCTGCTGGACGACCATTTCACCTTTCTTGGTTACCGCGAGTACCGTTTCGAACGGCGTGAAGGCGCGGTGTTCGCCCACATCGTCGAGGAGGAAAACCGCGGTATCCTGCGTGAGGTCACCGAGGAAAGCCGCAAGCGTCACGAAGAGGCGCTGCCCGAACACTTCGTGCAGTACCTGGAACACCGGGAACTCTTCATCATTTCCAAGGCATGGACCCGCTCGGACGTCCACCGACCGGTCTTCATGGACTACATCGGCCTGCGCCGGTTCAATGACGCGGGAGAGGTTGTCGGGGAGTACCGCTACCTCGGTCTGCTGACATCCACCGCCTACAACACTTCGCCAACCCAGATCCCCCTGTTGCGCCGGAAGGTCGCGATGGTGATGGAGCGTTCGGGAGCGACTCCGGGCAGCCACAATGCCAAGGCGCTTGAACATATCCTCGACACGTTTCCGCGCGACGAACTATTCCAGATCGATGTCGACACCCTGGAGTCCTTCTCCCGGGGCATCCTGCATCTCGAGCATCGCCAGCGCATCCGCCTCTTCCTGAGACGGGATTCCTATGGCCAGTTCGTTTCCTGCCTCGTCTACATTCCCCGTGATCGCTATTCCACCAATTTGCGCCGCAGGATGGAGGCCATCCTTCTCGAAGAACTCAACGGCAGTTCGGTGGACGTTCAGACCCAGGTGTCCGATGCGCCGATGGCCCGGGCCCAGTTCATCGTCCACACCCCGGACAAGGACCGGGTCGAGGGTGAGCCCGACGCCATCGAAAGGCGACTCACAGCGGCGTCGCGGACCTGGGACGACGATCTCCAGGATGCACTGACCGAGGAATTCGGCGAGGGCCGGGGGGCTGTCCTCTTCCACCGCTACCGCCCGGCGATCCCCGGTGGCTACAAGGAGATGTTCAGCACCCGTCTGGCGGTGGCCGATATCCAGCGCATGGAGTCCATGGACGACGATGACATCGCGATGAACCTCTATCGCCGTGTCGATGCCGCCGAGGGCGACCTCAACTTCAAGGTCTATCACCGTGGGACGGCGGTGCCGTTGTCGGGGATCATGCCCATGCTCGAACACATGGGCCTGGTGGTCATCGAAGAAGCACCATACGAGATCCGTCCCGACGACGGGACGGTCATCTGGATTCATGATTTCCGGGTCCAGCTCGAGCACGGTTGGCAGGTTGACGTCGCGGAGGTGCGTCAGCGCTTCCACGAGACCTTCGCGCGGGTCTGGTCCGGTGAGATCGAGGATGACCAATTCAACGATCTCGTCCTCATCGGTCTCGACTGGCGCCAGGTGGTCATCCTGCGCGCCTACGCCAAGTTCCTCATGCAGATCAACGCGCCCTTCAGCCAGGCCTATGTCGAGCAGACCATGGCGGCCAATCCCGTCATCGTGCGCCTTCTCGTCGAGTTCTTCGAGACGCGGTTCGACCCCGACAAACAGGCACGGGCCCACGTTCGCGGCATCACCCTTCGCGATCGCATCATCGAGGCACTCGAAGGCGTCGAGTCGCTGGACCAGGACCGCATCCTGCGCCGCTATCTCAACCTGATCGAGTCGACTCTGCGCACCAACTTCTACCAGATGGATGCCGCCGGCGCCGTCAGGCCCTACGTTTCCTTCAAGTTCGACAGCCAGATGATTCACGGTCTGCCGGATCCCAGGCCGTGGCGGGAGATCTTTGTCTATTCCACCAGGGTCGAGGCCGTTCACCTGCGCGGCGGACCGGTGGCGAGGGGCGGCATCCGCTGGTCCGACCGCCTCGAGGATTTCCGTACCGAGGTCCTGGGCCTGGTGAAGGCGCAGATGGTGAAGAATGCGGTCATCGTGCCTGTGGGGTCCAAGGGAGGCTTTGTCGTCAAGAGGCCGCCCCCTGCCGGCGCGGGGCGTGACGCCCTGCAGGCCGAGGGCATAGCCTGCTACCGGACGTTCATGGCAGGCATGCTTGATGTCACCGACAACATCTCCGGTGGCCATGTTGTCACGCGGGAGCGGCTGGTCCGCCGTGACGACGACGATCCCTATCTCGTGGTGGCCGCCGACAAGGGCACGGCAACCTTCTCGGATATCGCCAACGACGTGGCTGCGCACTATGGCCACTGGCTCGGCGACGCCTTCGCATCGGGAGGATCGGCAGGGTATGATCACAAGGCGATGGCGATCACGGCCAAGGGGGCCTGGGAGGCCGTCCGCCGCCATTTCCGCGAGATCGGCAAGGATGTCGAGTGCGAGGATTTCACGGTGATCGGCATCGGTGACATGATGGGTGACGTGTTCGGCAACGGCATGCTGCTTTCCCGTCACATTCGCCTCGTCGGCGCCTTCAACCACATGCACATCTTCATCGATCCGGACCCCGATGCCGAAACCGGCTGGAAGGAACGCAAGCGGCTGTTCGATCTTCCCCGGTCAACCTGGGCCGACTACGACACGGCCTGCCTGAGCGAGGGCGGCGCCATCTATGAGCGCAGCGCCAAGTCGGTCACCCTGACGCCCGAGAGTCGCAAGGCGCTTGGCATTGCCGAAGAGACGCTGACGCCTGCGGAACTCATCCACGCCATGCTGAAAGCCGATGTCGAGTTGTTGTGGAACGGCGGCATCGGCACCTACATCAAGGCGGCCCACGAAAACCATGCCGGTGTCGGCGACCGGGCCAACGACAGCGTTCGGGTCAATGGCCGCGAGGTGGGCGCCCGGGTGGTGGGTGAGGGTGGAAACCTCGGCGCTACACAGGCAGGACGCATCGAATACGCGCTCGTCGGCGGCCGCATCAACACGGATGCCATCGACAACTCCGGTGGCGTCGACTGTTCGGACCACGAGGTCAACATCAAGATCCTGCTTGGCGATATCGTTGAGGCAGGCGACATGACGATCAAGCAGCGCGACCGCCTCCTCGAAAGGATGACCGGCGAGGTGGCCGGGCTCGTCCTGCGCAGCAACTACCTTCAGACCCAGGCATTGTCGGTAGCCGAGACCCAGGGTCCGGTGCTGACCGAGGAACTGGTGCGCCTGATGCGGGCGCTGGAGCACAAGGGCCTTCTCGACCGCAGGATCGAGGGCCTGCCCGACGACGAGGAACTGGGCGAATGGCGCTCCAGGGGTCGGAACTTTACACGTCCCGAGCTTTCCGTGTTGCTGGCCTGGGCCAAGATGGATCTCTACGCGGAACTGCTCGCATCGGATCTGCCCGATGATCCGGATCTGCAGGATGATCTGGTGACCTATTTCCCGGTTCTGCTGAGAAAGGATCACCGCGAGCAAATCCTTGGTCACAGACTGCGTCGCGAGATTGTCGCCACGCTCACCACCAATTCCATCATCAATCGAGCCGGAATCACATTCGTGCGCCGCCTGGCGGAGGAAACGGGTCACGACTTCGCCGACATCGCCCGTGCCTATACAGTGGCTCGCGATTCCTTCTCGCTGCGCGAAATCTGGATCGGGATCGAGACGCTCGACAACCAGGTTCCCGCCCACGTCCAGTCGGCGATGCTGAACGAGACCATTCTCCTCATCGAGCGGGTCACGGTATGGATGCTCCATCATCGCCAGCACCCGATGGCGATCGGAGAGACGACACGCGCCTTTCGCCCCCAGGTCGTGGCGCTGAAGGACAATCTCTTCGATCTGGTCAGCAAGCGGCGCCGGAAGTCGATCGGGCGGGCCTACAAGCGCTTTGTCAAGGAAGGGGTGCCCGACGACATCGCCGCGCCGGTGGCGAACCTGCGTACACTCGCCTCGGCATGCGACGTCATCGAGACGGCCAATGTCATGGGGATCGATGTGATCGATGCCGCCACGGTCTTCTTCGAGGTCGGCGAGACCTTCGGTGCCGACTGGATGCGCGATGCTCTGGCGCGCCTGCCGGTGGAAAACCGCTGGGATCGCCTTGCCCAGCAGGCCCTTGTCGAGGACAGCTACCTCAAGCAGCGACGCATCAGCCTCGCCGTCCTGGCCACGGGCGAGCCGGCACCTGCGGCCACGGCCCGCTGGGTCAGGGACAACCAGGCCCGCGTCACCCGGGCAGGCGCGATCATGAACGATTTGAAGAGCGCCGACGCTCCCGGCAGCTTCGCCATGGCGTCCGTCGCTGCCCGAACTCTGGCCTCCCTCGCGGAATGAACCCGGCCTTCCTCCTTGTCAGCCGCTACGAGGATGCCGCCGCATGGCGGCGGGAACTCCTCGCCCTGGTGCCGGACATGGACTTTCGCGTCTGGCCCAATTCTGCCGATCCCAGCGACGTGACGATGATCGCCATCGATTACGACGACATTTCCGGTGAGCTTTTCGCTGGTTTTCCCAACCTTCGCTGCATCGTCTTTCTCGGCCACGGCGCCGGCGACCTCCTCGACCATCCGGCCATGCCTGAAGGCGTCGACGTCGTCCGCCTCAAGGATCCGGGCCTGATTGGTGCCATGGTGGAATATGTCATCCTCCACGTCCTGCGCGATTTCAGAATGGAGCCGCTCTACCGTGCGCAGCAGCAGGCGCGTGAGTGGCACCAGCACATGCCCCGCCTCGCGAGGGAAGTGCATGTCGGTGTCATGGGACTCGGTTCGACAGGCAGCGCCATCGCCCGTGCTCTCGCGGATCTGCGTTTCAGGGTGTCGGGCTGGGCGAAGGGTGCCCATGACCTCGAAGGCGTGACGTGTCTCCACGGCCGGGACGCCCTCGCAGACTTTCTGGGCGATCTCGACTACTGCGTCTCGACGCTCCCGCTCACCCGGGAAACGAAAGACCTCGTCGACGCCACCACCATCGCCGCCATGAAGAAGGGGGCTCATTTCATCAACATCGGCCGCGGCGCCACGGTCGTCGAGGAGGACCTCCTCGCAGCCCTGGAGAGCGGCCATCTGTCGGGCGCCACCCTGGACGTCTTCCGCACCGAGCCCTTGCCGGCGGACCACCCCTTCTGGTCCCATCCGAAGGTCACGGTCACACCCCACGAATCCGCCGGCCGGCTCGACGGCTCACTCCCGGACATCGCCAAGAACTGGCAGCGCCTCCTCCAGGGCCGCCCCCTCATCAATCTCGCCGATCCCCGAAAGGGCTATTGAAGCGAATCATGACGAACGGCCCCGCAGATGAGGAGGACGACTTGCCGAAGGATTCGCACGGGCAAGTTTCCGAATCCGCTGGGGGAATGAGCCGGCGGGGTTTCGTCGCCGGCGCCGGCTTGCTCGGCCTGACGATCCCCTTTCACTCCGGAATGCCGGCCGCCCTTGCCTCCGACGACGCGCTGGCCGGCAAGGACGGGCTGACGTTGCTGAACGACTGGCCGGTCAATGCCGAGACGCCGGCGCATCTGCTTGACGATGCGATCACACCCACCGCCCGGCACTTCATCCGCAACAACGGCCTGCCTCCGGAGGAGGTCGATGCCGCCGCCTGGACGCTCACCGTGGACGGGCTGGTCGAGAGCCCTGCGACATTCTCGATCAGTGAACTCCGCGCACAGTTCGAGGTGGTGACCCTGGCGCTTGTCATCGAGTGCGGTGGCAACGGCCGGGCCTTTTTCGACCCGCCGGTCAGGGGTGAACAGTGGACCATGGGTGCTGTCGCCTGCTCCGAGTGGACGGGAGTCAGGCTCGCCGACGTGTTGCAGAGAACCGGGGTCAGGCCGGGCGCTGTTTACACCGCACACTACAGTGCGGACACGCACCCTTCCGGAGAGGAGGGCAGGCTGCCGATCTCGCGCGGCGTGCCGATCGCCAAGGCCATGACCGACAACGTGCTCGTTGCCTTCGCCATGAACGGCGGGCCGTTGCACAGGCACAACGGTGCGCCGCTCCGCCTGGTGGTGCCGGGCTGGCCGGGGTCCTGCTCGCAGAAATGGCTGAGGCGCATCCAGCTCCGCGACATCGTGCATGACGGGCCGAAGATGACCGGCAAGTCCTACCGGGTGCCGCGCTATTCCGTTGCTCCGGGCGACAAGGTGCCGACGGAGGATTTCGAGATCATCGAGCGCATGCCGGTGAAGTCCCTGGTGACATCGCCGGAGAACGGCGCCGGCGCGGCCCGGGAGGTCGAGGTGCGCGGCCATGCCTGGTCGGGCGACCGCACGGTTTCCGCCGTCGATCTCTCCATCGACTTCGGCAAGAGCTGGATGGCTGCCGAGCTGGACGGGCCGGTCAATCCCGGCGCCTGGCAGAACTGGCGCCGCAGCATCGCCTTCCCCGAGGCCGGATATTACGAGGTCTGGGCGCGGGCGACCGACAGCGCCGGCGAGATGCAGCCCTTCGCCATCGACTGGAACCCGAAAGGCTATCTCAACAACACCATGCACCGGGCGGCGCTGCGCGTAGCCTGACCGCAGGTCGGGGGACCGAACCGATGCGGACCGCCTTTACCGCCGCGGTGCTGCTGTTCGCCTGTTCGCCGGCAGCGATCGTCGGCGCCGCCGATTTCGGGAAGGCGCCGGAACCGGAAGAGTTCGGCCTCATGGTCAGGGCGCCCGGCGCCTCCGAGACCTTCTACGCCTGCACGCCCTGCCACTCGGAGCGGATCGTCGTGCAGCAGGGCCTGACGCGCGAGCAATGGGACGAAGCGTTGGTCTGGATGGTCGAGGAGCACGAGATGGAGCCGATAGAGGGAGACGCCAGAACTGTCATCCTTGACTATCTGGCGGCGCATTACGGCCCGGACCGCCCGAATTTCCCGCACAGATAAGATAGGCGGGCTCCGGTGCGGATTGCAGCGCCCGCCCGCAGCCCGGCCCTTCAGGACGGCTCATAGGCGAGGTTGGGAGCGAGCCAGCGTTCGGCTTCGGTCAAGGCCATGCCCTTGCGGCGGGCATAGTCCTCCACCTGGTCGCGGTCGATCCGGCCGACGCCGAAATAGCGCGCCTCGGGGTGGGCGAAGTAAAGCCCGGCGACCGATGCTGCAGGCGTCATGGCGCAACTCTCGGTCAGGCCCATGCCGGCGTTCCCTTCCGCGTCCAGGAGGCGGAAGATCGCCCGCTTCTCCGTGTGGTCCGGGCAGGCGGGATAGCCCGGTGCGGGCCGGATGCCGCGATAGGCCTCGGCGACCAGTTCCTCGTTGGTCAGCCGCTCCCCCGGCGCATAGCCCCACAGCTCGCGGCGCACGCGCTCATGCAGGCACTCGGCGAACGCCTCCGCCAGCCGGTCGCCGAGCGCCTTCGCCATGATGGCGCTGTAGTCGTCGCGTTCGGCCTCGAAGGCGCGGGCGCGTTCCTCGATGCCGGCGCCGGCCGTCACCGCAAAGGCGCCGACATAGTCCGGCGTCCCGGGCGGGGCCACGAAATCCGCGAGCGCCAGGTTGGGACGGCCCCGGCGGCCCCGCCGCATCTGCTGGCGAAGCGTGTGCAGGGTGGCAAGCCGTTCCGAACGAGACTCGTCGGCGAAGAGGGCGATATCGTCCTCGCCGTCGCGGTTCGCCGGCCAGAAGCCCGCGACGCCGCGCGGCCGGGTCCAGCCTTCGGCGACCAGCCGGTCCAGCATCGCCAGCGCGTCGGCATGGAGGCTGCGCGCGGCCTCCCCGACCTCCGCATCCTCGAGAATGTCGGGGAAGCGTCCCGCGAGCTCCCAGGCGGCGAAGAAGGGCTGCCAGTCGATATAGCGCACGAGCTCCGCCAGGTCCCAGCCGTCGAACACCCGCAGGCCGAGGGCCGGAGGGACCGGCGGCGCACAGGCCGTCCAGTCGGTCTCCATGCGGTTGGCGCGGGCCTCCTCTAGCTTTGCGCGCGGGCGGCGCCCGCCGGACTTCGCGTGCGACTCGCGCAACCGGTCGTAGTCGGCGCGGATTTCCCCCGCATAATTGGCACGGCGCTCCGGCGACATCAGCGTGCCCACCACTGCAACGGCGCGCGAAGCGTCCGTCACATGCACCAACGGGCCGTCATAGTTGGGCGCGATGCGAACGGCGGTGTGCGCCTTGCTGGTCGTCGCCCCGCCGATCAGCAGCGGCAGTTCGAAGCCCTCCCGCGCCATCTCGGCAGCGACGAAGCACATCTCGTCGAGGCTCGGCGTAATCAGGCCCGAGAGCCCGATAATGTCCACGCCCTCGCGCCTGGCCGTTTCCAGGATGCGGGCTGAGGGCGTCATCACGCCGAGATCGACGATCTCGTAATTGTTGCACTGGAGCACGACGCCCACGATGTTCTTGCCGATATCGTGGACATCGCCCTTGACGGTGGCGAGCAGCACCTTGCCGGCCGAGGAGGAGTCCCCGTCCTCCTTCTCGGCTTCCAGGAAGGGGGTGAGCCAGGCGACGGCGCGCTTCATCACCCGCGCGCTCTTGACTACCTGCGGGAGGAACATCTTGCCCTCGGCGAACAGGTCGCCGACATGGTTCATGCCCGCCATCAGCGGCCCCTCGATGACGGACAGCGGCCGGCCCAGCGCCAGCCGGGCCTCCTCGACATCCTCCTCGATCCAGTCCGCGACGCCCTGGGTCAGCGCATGGGAGAGGCGCTCGTCCACCGTGAGGCTGCGCCAGGAGAGGTCGGCGGCGATTTCCTTCGACCGGCCCCGGTAGCTCTCGGCGAGCTCGACAAGGCGTTCGGTCGCGTCCGCGCGGCGGTTCAGCAGCACATCCTCGACCGCCTCGCGCAACGGCTCAGGAATGTCCTCATAGACCGGCAGCCGCCCGGCATTGACGATCGCCATGTCCAGCCCGGCAGGGATCGCGTGGTAGAGGAAGGCCGCGTGCATGGCCTCGCGGACGGTGTCGTTGCCGCGGAAGGCGAAGGAGACGTTGGAGAGCCCGCCGGAGACCTTGGCGTGAGGCAGGTTCGCCTTGATCCGCTGGGTCGCCTCGATGAAGGCGACGGCGTAGTCGTCATGTTCCTCGATGCCGGTCGCCACGGCGAAGATGTTGGGGTCGAAGACGATGTCCTCCGGCGGGAAGCCGGCTTCGTCCACCAGCAGGCGGTAGCTGCGCTCGCAGATCTCGAACTTGCGCGCAGCCGTTTCCGCCTGGCCCTCCTCGTCGAACGCCATGACCACTGTAGCCGCACCGTAACGCCGGATGCGCTTTGCCTGGTCGAGAAACGGCCCCTCGCCTTCCTTCAGGCTGATCGAGTTCACGATGGCCTTGCCCTGGACGCATTTCAGCCCCGCCTCGATCACCGACCATTTGGAGGAGTCGATCATGATCGGCACGCGGGCGATGTCCGGCTCGCCGGCGATCATGTTGAGGAAGACGGTCATGGCGCGCTCGCTGTCGAGCATGCCCTCGTCCATG